>NZ_JBSGDB010000781.1:0-2513 GCF_053602155.1 Streptomyces sp. NPDC004561 | reverse complement strand
GTGAAAAGTGCCGTGCGGCAGGCGCAGGAGCGGGCCCGGGCGGGGCGGATCCCGCCGGAGCGGGTGCTCGGGATGGAAGTTGTCACCGGGTCCGCGCGGGCGCGGGAGCTGCCGGCTGCGGGCCGAGCAGTGCGCTGGGCAGCACCATGACGGCCTGCGTGCCGCCGTAGACGTTGCTCAGCAACCGCACGGCGACGCCGTGCCGCTGAGCCAGGACGGAGACCACGTACAGGCCGATCCGGCCGTCCTGGAGCAGTTCGCCGAGGGGAACCTCGCCGGGTGAGCTCAAAATGCCGTTCATCTGGTTGCGCTCGGCCGGGGACATGCCCAGGCCCCGGTCCTCGACCTCGATCGCCACCCCCGCCGCGACGGGCTCCACCCGCACGTGCACGGTGGTCTGGGGCGGTGAGAAGACCGTCGCGTTCTCCAGCAGCTCGGCCAGCAGATGGACGACGTCGACCACGGCGTGGCCGCTGACCGTTCCGTCGATGGGCGGGACCAGCTTGACCCGGGCGTACTGGTCGATCTCGGCGACGGCGGAGCGCAGCACGTCGGTCAGGCCGACGGGGCGGGTCCACTGGCGGTGGGTGTTCGCGCCGCCGAGCACGGCCAGGTTCTCGGCGTAGCGGCGGATCCGGGTCGACAGATGGTCCACCCGGAACAGGCCCTTGAGCAGGTCGGGGTCCTCGACCTCGTTCTCCAGGTCGTCCAGCAGGCCGATCTCGCGGTGCACCAGGGATTCCAGACGGCGCGCCAGGTTGGCGAACACCTCGAACTGCTCCAGCCGGGAGTGGTGTTCCGCACCGACCGCACCGGCGGCGGTCTCCAGCAGGGCCGTCTCCGCCTCGTGGCGGGCCGCGGTGATCTCGAAACCGAGGCGGGAGAGTTCGTCCGGACCGGTCTGCGGCGGCAGTTCCGGACGGCGCCGTACCGGCAGCTCACCGGCCCGCAACCGGCGGTAGAGCGACTCCAGCTCGGCCCTGCCCTCGGCTGCGGTACGCGTCAGCTCGGCCAGCTCGGCACGGTTCCGGTCGGCCGCGCGGGACAGCTCCGCCCGGTGCCGGGTGACTGCTCGTGCCTCCGCCGAAGCCCGTACGCCGGCTATCCCGGCGGCCACGGTGCCGATGAGGACAACGCCGCCGAACACCGCGCCCTGGGCCGCCCGTTCCAGGTGGCCGTCGCCGACCAGCGCCGTGGCCACGGCACCGGTCACGGCGACCACCCCCGGCGGCAGCACGGACGACAGCACCAGACGCCGCCTCAGGGACCCGGCTCGCGACTCGGCCGTCACACGGGAGGTCACGGGCGACGTCGGCCGGTCGTCCGGCGGCATGGAAGGAGCAGGCATGACAGTCCCTGGACAGTGCGATGATCGGGCCGAGCGGGCACGTTATCGCGCACCAGTACCCCGGTGTCAGCCCCTGGCACGTACAGAAATCGAACCGTTGTCCTCAACTTCGTTTCGAGGCGGCCGTCACCGGCAGGCTGGTGAGCGAGCGCCGTCCCTCCACGAGGAATCGCGCCGGAGGCGCACGATCCGGACGGCAGGCGCTGCAGCCGTGGCCCAGTGGCGTCGTGACGCTTGTCAGGAGTCGGCGATGCCGCTGAGCGGCGCTGCGGCGCGGGCGATCACCGTGCGGTCTTCGGCGCTGAGGGCGCGTAGCCGGTCGTCGAGCCAGGCGTTGCGCTGTGCCCGGGTGGCGCCGGCGAGTTCGTGGCCTTCCGCGGTGGCGCTGAATCACCGGTGACGGCGATGACGAGCCGGGCGACCTCCGTGCCGTGGTCGTCGCCGGTGGACTTGGGGTTGATGCCCGCGTAGGCGGCGGCGGAGCCGGAGAGCTTCACGGTGGCGGAGACGGCCTGCTCGGCGGGGTGGCCCGAGTCTCCGGGGCGGTGCCGAAGGCGGCGGTGGGGATGGTGCCCTCCAGGTAACAGGTCAGGTCGCGGGTCGCGCACGCCTGGTGAGCGGCGTGGGTCCTGCTCTGGCCGCCGGCGGCCACGGCGGTGGCGGAGGCGGTCGCGGTGAGGGCGGCCGCGGCGAGGGCCGCCAGGACGAGGCGGCCGGAGCGGGCGGCGAAGCGTGAGCGCATGGAGAACTCCGTGGACCGGTGGGCGCGCTGAGCCCTCGCTCCGCGGGCCGCTGCGGCTGTCCCGGCAGGCGAGCGCGGCGAGGAGTCGGTCATACTGCGGGCCCCGCCGTCCAGGGCCGGAGTTTTTCGGGGTTGCGTACGGCCCAGAGGTGCCGGATGCGGTCGTCGGCGATGTCGAAGGAGTACACCGTCACGACGGCACCGTCCTGTCGGGCCACCAGGCCGGGCTGCCCGTTGACCGTGCGCTCGAGGAGCGTCAGGCCGGAGAGCCGGCCGGTGAAGCGGGCCATGTGGCGCGCGATCTCCTCGCTGCCCCGGAGCGTGCGGCGTGAACTGCACCACGGGCGGGTCGGTGCAGGCGACGGTGAAGAAGGAGTGCGGTGCGAGGTTCGGCACAAAACCGTCCGCGCTGACCGTGGACAC
>NZ_JBSGDB010000780.1:0-2519 GCF_053602155.1 Streptomyces sp. NPDC004561 | reverse complement strand
CCCAGGCGCTGCGGGATCTGCCCTCCATCCCCGCAGGTGCCAGCGGCGATGCCTGGCTCGCCGCCACCCCCGGGCTGGCGTCTACCCGGCCCAACTTCACCCAGCAGGCTCGCTCCACCGTCTTCCTGGACACGGACACGGGCGTGCTGGTCCACCGCAGCCAGACCTACCACCTCGGCCTGGCCGACACCTCGGTCGCCGCCATTCTGACCGCCGTCTTCCAGACCCTGCCCGAAGGCGCAGAGCGCATCTACATCACCGCCGGCGACCCCTGGCACCGCGACGCCGACCGCCACCCCTACCTGCGCGACGCGGTCGCCGCCTGGCTGAATGCCCCCACCCCCGGCTGGCGCACCGACACCGGCCGCGGCCGCGACCGCATGGCCGGGCACTTCGTCCACGCCCGCAACCCCGTCGGCCGCTACCAGCGCGAAGCGGGCGATCAACATGTCGAGATCCGTTCGGTGGGGGAGTGGTTCGACACCGACGGCGACGACCCCACCGTCATCCGCGACGCCTTCGTCCTGCTCTGGCAGGCCCTGCGCCGCCACTGGAACGACGCCGTCATCATGGGCTCCCCCTCCCAGACCGGCCGCGACCTGTGGACCCGCACCATCCCGCAACGCGGCCAGCACGCCGACGGCTTCCCCGTCCTATCGGAGGAACTGCGCGGCCTGCTGCACGCCACCGCAGGCCAGGGCCGCAACGAACTCATCACCCCGCCCCGCATCCCCGACGAACTGCCCCGGCTCGTCGAGTACGACCGCACCTTCGCCTACGCCAAACACACCTGGAAATCCCCGGTCGGCACCCCACGCCGCATCACCGCCACCACCTTCGCCTCCTGGTCGCAGAAGGAACAGATCCGCGCCCTGTACGGATGCGGCCACTGGCAGATCCGCGTGACCGTCCCCGACACCTGGAACCACATCGGCCTGCTGCCCGCGCCCGCCCCCGGCGACCGCGCCTGGCACTACCCGGCCGAACCCGGCACCACCTTCACCACCTGGGCCGGCGGCCCCGAGATCCACACCGCCCTGACCAACCCCCTCCAGCCGTGGAAGATCGAAATCCTCGACGGCATCCTGTGGGAGGACGGCAAACCCCTCGACGACTGGGCCAAGAAACTCAAAGAGACCTGGACCAACCTCACCGCCCAGGCCCACTTCCAAGGCGACCCGCAGCAGGCCCGCGCCGCCCACCTCGCCTCCCGCGCCGTGCGCTCCATCCTCCTGTACGGCATCGGCGCCTTCGCCCAACGCCCCCGCATGGTCACCGGCACCACCCCCCGCAGCATGGAACGCGACGTCCCCTCGGACGCCGAGATCATCGCCTTCGACGACGAGCACATCACCTGGCACAAACCCACCGGGTTCAGCCGCGACCCCAACGCGCATCCCGAATGGGCCGCCGCCATCTGGTCCGGCGCCCGCGCCGCCCTCCTCACCCAGCGCCACCGCGACGACGACACCTACGCCGGAGCCCTGCACACCCCGCCCGGCACGGTCGTCGCCTTCCGCACCGACGCCCTCTACCTCACCGAGCCCCAGAACTGGCCCTACCACCACCAGCCCGGCGACTACCTCCTGCGCGGCCACCTCACCGGACCCCTGCCCGCCCCCACCAGCGAAGAGGAACTACTCACCCTGCGGGACGCCGGACGCACCGCCCTCACTACCAGCCAGGAGCCCTGATGCCGCCCCGCCGACGCCAGGCCACAAGCCGGAACAGCCTGAACGAGGCGGCCCGCCTGGCCGACCGGCTCCAGCAGGCCGGCTACACCAAACGCGCCATCGCCCGCATCATCAACCGGGACCCCTCCCTGGTCTCGCAGTTCTACACCAAGAACAAAGGCGCAGCCTTCGTCCCCGCCCTCCAAGAGGTCCTCACCGCCATCGAAGCAGCCGGCATCACCGACCTGCCCGAACTCACCACCATCGCAGCCCGCCACATCACCCGCCGCACCACCGCCTCCGGCACCCGCGCCCGCGTACGCGGCAAAGCCGTCCTGATCACCCCCACCGGCACCGGCACCGGCCGCGTCGGCACCCAGGCCATCGCCTCCGGCTCCACCCGCCTGCGCCCCCTGATCGCCGAAGCCGCCCGCCAGGGCCTGCGCCTCGCCTTCACCGTCCGCCTCGCCAAAACCGGCTACACGCACCCCTCCGGTAGCCGCACCGACTCACCCGGCATCCGCCGCGGCGTCATCCAACGCGCCGACCACTCCGAAGAACGCTCCTACGGCTCCGCCCAGACCGGCGGCTTCGACGCCGCCGACTTCGCCCGCCGAGTCGACGCCACAAGCGGCGACGTCACCGCCGCCGTCCACCAATGGCTTGTAGAAACCGGGCGCATCAACCCGGACGCGCACATCCTCCACCTCGAAGTACGCACCTGGCGCCCCCGGTAGCCCACAGTCATGACCTAAGACATCGTCTCATTTGGATTGCTGGGTAGTCTGCACGGTGTGGTGATGGTTGAGCGCATGGTGCCGGACGAGTTGTGGGAGCTGTTCCAGC
>NZ_JBSGDB010000779.1:0-2526 GCF_053602155.1 Streptomyces sp. NPDC004561 | reverse complement strand
GCGCCCGGGCGCGCCCGACTCCGCCCCGCCCGCGGACGACACCTGCTCCAGCACCACCGCCGTGCGCCCGCCGGCCCGCCTGGTCCGGACCCGCACCCCGTTCCCCTTGCGCATGAGCATCCCGGCTCGGGTTACCCGCGCGGGAGCGGGAGGTTCGGAATCAAGCCCCCGTGTGCGTCCTCCGGGCTGTGGTCCCGGGGGACGCGTTTTGCTGTGTTCTGGTGCGGCGAAGTGGGTGCCGAAGACAATGTTCGGGCAGGCGATAAAGATGACCGCGACCCCTTGCTTCCATGGATGAACACATGGCTTCCCCCACCCGCCCCGATGCGACACCCGCCACCGCGGACCGCCGGCTGCGCGCCGAGGTGGAGCGGTTACGCAGTGAAAACCGGCAGCTGCAGCAGGCTCTCGCCTCCCACGCCGTGGTGGACCAGGCCATCGGCGTCCTGACAGTCATGACCCAGATGTCACCGGATGACGGCTTCACCGTGCTGCGCGAGGTCTCCCAGCGCACCAACATCAAACTGTCCGCCGTCGCCGAACACATCCTCGAGCGAGCCCGGGGATCACCCCTCCCCGAGGCCATCCAGGTGGAACTGCACGCGGCCCTCACCCACTACGCCGCCGAGCCGCCCACGACCTGACCGTGCAGCTGGTCTACGCCAAGCGCGCCGATGTCGGCGCCGGCTGCGAACGGGGACCGGTTGCCGTCGGATGGTGCCCCGCAGGGTACCCTCCGCCCGCGCTGCTCAGCGGCGTGCTGGAGTCGGCCAAGATTCCGGCAGGAGATCTGCTGTTGGGGCAGTGACGATAGACGGTGGCCCAGCCGACACCAGAGCGAGCCAAAAGCTCTGTCGCCGCTGCCAGGGCTGCGCCCGGGGTCTGCTTTGGGTCTGGTGCTCATCCGACCCTGCTTACTTGCTTTGTACCGCGACGCACAGCCGTCGACCACATGGCCGTACGCGGCCCTGGGGAGCGAGCTTTGGTGCTTGATCAGCGAACTGGACCCTAACCCTCTTCGCACTGCGGACCGTGCCAGTCCAGGATGAGGACAGTGGCGTCGTCCCTGAGGTTTCCCCGACAGGCATCCAGCACCGCCGTGGTCAGGCTGCGCACGGCTTCCCTGGGATGTGAGGTGCGGGTGTCCCACACGAGGGATGCCAGGTCGACGGCTCCGGCGCCGCGTTCCTGCATGCCGTCAGTGAGCAGGATCAGACGGTCGCCGGGGAGAAGCCGGAGTTCCTGGACACGGTAGGAGGTGGGGGCTGCCACGCCGAAGGGGAGGTTGACTGCGAGCTGGACCTCTTCGACCTCGGTGGCGCCTTTGCGTAGGCGCAGAGGCCGGGGATGCCCTGCGTTGACCAGTTCGCAGGTCCCCGTTGTGAGGCCGATGCACAGCAATTGGCCAGTGGCCAGGCCTCGGCTGTGGGTCAGTAGGGCGTCGTGGGCGTGTTGCGCCTGCTGGAGTGCGTCACAGCCGCTGCGGCGGGCGCCGCGCATAGCGCCGACCAGGAGCGTGGCGATCAGCGCGGAGTTGGTGTCGTGGCCCATGGCGTCGGTGATGGACAGGTGCAGTGTGTCGCGATCGAGGGTGTAGTCGTAGGTGTCGCCGCCGATGTCGTCGGCCGGCACCAGCCCTGCCGCGAGGGTGAACTGGGGAGCCTCGCAGCAGGAGGCCGAGGGAAGCAGTTGGTGCTGGATCTCGGCGGCCAGGCTGGTCTGGGTGGTGCGCCGGCCCGCGTGGTACAGGTCGGTGAAGCGGCGGTCCGTGACGATGATGTAGGCCAGTGCGTGCGCCGCGTCTTCGATCTGCGCGAGCACGGTGTCGTCGGCGTTCTGCAGCGTAGCCTCCAGCAGACCGATGCAGTCGCCGCGGTTGGTGACGGGCGAGATCACGCGCCGCCCGCCCTGGCCGTCCGGTTCCACGTGCTGGCACTGGGTGCGCAGGACTGCGTCGTAGACGCTGCCCTCCAGGTCGATCCGCTCGGCAGCGCCCCCCATGTCATCCTCGGCCTGTGTGGTCAGGCGCAGCAGCCGCCGACCCACGAGGTCGACGAACAGGAACGACACGCGCTCCGCCCCGAAGCGCTTGCGCAGGTCGTCCGCAAGTACCTCGACGGAGTCCCCGGGTGGTGCCGCCTCAGCGGCGGCCAGAAGCTGCCCCAGTTCCAGATCCCCGCCGTCCATGGCAACCTCCTATCGGTTGCCGCTCCCCCTTCCCCGGGTTCGCCCCTCGTCACCCCCTCCGTGCATCACGTCCGCTCGCGGTTCTCTCTTCCGGCGGAGTGGGGTTGACGCGTTGAGCCCGCCTGAGCTGCGGAACGGCGGTGTGGTGTCTCAGCGGCCTCGTCCGGCGGCAGTGCATCGGTTGCCTCGGGTTCGGGCGTTCTGATCAGGCTGATGTCTTCGGCTGAGGCTTGCCGCCCTCGGCGCGCAGTTGCTTGTTGATGCGCTGGGCTTCTTCGAGTTGGTCTTCGAGGATGACGATGCGGCAGGCGGCCTCTATGGCGGTGCCCTGGTCGACGA
>NZ_JBSGDB010000778.1:0-2545 GCF_053602155.1 Streptomyces sp. NPDC004561 | reverse complement strand
CGGCGATCTTCGCCTGCTCCGGAGTGACGACGTCCATGATCACGCCGCCCTTGAGCTGCTCGGCCATGCCACGCTTCACACGCGCGGTGCCGGTCTCGGGAGCCTGGTTGTCGATGGTGGACACGGGTGACCTCACTGATGGGGAAGAGGATTTGTGCACTCAAGAGGAAACGTGAGCAGACCAGGCCACAGCAAGGGCCAATGACAAGCCGGTGGATCCTTTTCCCGGGTGGTTCCGCCCCGCTCGCTCAGGCTGCCCGCTCCACCAGGGCCGCCGGCGGCTCGTCGTCCATCTCGAAGGCCAGCGGGAACGGGGCGTGGCCGGCCAGCCGGAACCAGCGGACCTTGCGGTGCTCGCGCAGCCGCCGTGCGGCCCCCACGGCGTCGTTGTGGAAGCGGCGGGCCATCGGGACCCTGCGGACCGCTTCGGCCAGCTCATGGGCCGCCGCCTCGCCTCCTGGGGCCTCCCGTACGGCCTCCACCTGCGCGGATTCCTCGAACACCGCGCGCAGGGCCTGGCTCAGCTCGCTCTCGGCGACCTCCCGCTGCTCCTCCTCGGCCTGCCGGGCCGCGTGCGCGGCCTCGTACAGCACGATCGAGGCCGCCGGGTCCAGCACGCCGGAGGTCGCGAGTTCCTGGGCCACGGACGCCCGCCGCAGCAGCTGCGCGTCGAGCGCGGCCCGGGCGGCGTCCATCCGCACGTGCAGCCGGTCCAGCCGCCCGGCCGTCCAGCTCAGGTACACGCCGATCGCCAGGAGCGCGACGAGGATCCAGATGAGGGTTGCGGTCACGGCGGAAGGCTATCGGCTGCCGGTGCGCGGCCCCCGGGTCACTCCCGGGCCAGCCCGAACCGTGCCCGCAGCCCGGTCGTCCGCTCGTCCGCCCCGACCGCGGCGGCGCCCGCCGTCACCGTCTCGTAGACGGACAGGATGTCCGCGCCGACCGTCGACCAGTCGAACCGCCGCACGTGCGCGCTGCCGTGCTCGCGCAGTTCGGCCCGCCGCGCCGGATCGGCGAGCAGCCGTACGGCCGCCTCGGCCAGCGCGTCGGCGTCCTCGTTGGCGAAGACCTCGCCGGCCTTGCCCTGGTCGAGCACCTGCACGAAGGCGTCGAGGTCGGAGGCGAGCACGGGGGCGCCCGCCGACATGGCCTCGACCAGGATGATGCCGAAGCTCTCGCCGCCGGTGTTGGGCGCGAGGTACAGGTCGACGCTGCGCAGCAGGCGTGCCTTGTCCTCGTCGCTGACCATGCCGAGGAACTCCACGCGGGAGCGCAGTTCCTCGGGCAGGTCCTCGACGGCGGCCTCCTCGTCGCCGCGGCCCACGACCAGCAGCCGCGTCTGCGGCCGGGCGGCCAGGATCTTCGGCAGCGCCCGCATGAGGACGGGTAGGCCCTTGCGGGGCTCGTCGATGCGGCCGATGAAGCCGATGGTGTCGCCCTGCCACTGCGGCCTGGGCTCGGCGTCGGCGAAGAAGTCCACGTCGACCCCGTTGGGGATGACCACCGCGTCCCCGCCGAGGTGCTCGACCAGGGTGCGGCGGGCGTACTCGCTGACCGCGATGCGGGCGCTGATCTTCTCCAGGGCGGCCTGGAGGATCGAGTACGCGGCGATCATCGCGCGCGAGCGCGGGTTGGAGGTGTGGAAGGTCGCGACGATCGGGCCCTGCGCGGCCCAGCAGGTCAGCAGGCCCAGCGAGGGCGAGGTCGGCTCGTGGATGTGGACCACGTCGAAGCGGCCCTCGTGCAACCAGCGCCGCACCCGCGCGGCGGACAGGAAGCCGAAGTTCAGCCGGGCCACCGAGCCGTTGTACGGCACCGGGACCGCGCGGCCGGCCGAGACGACGTACGGCGGCAGCGGGGTGTCGTCGTCGGCGGGCGCGAGCACGGAGACCTCGTGGCCGAGGCGGATGAAGTACTCGGCGAGATCGCGGATGTGGAACTGGACGCCACCGGGCACGTCCCAGGAGTACGGGCAGACGATCCCGATTCTCACGAGGGTCCCTTCGCGGGGTCGAGGTCGGCGAGCCACAGCCGCTGGAGCATGTGCCAGTCCTCCGGGTGATCGGCGATCCCGGTGGCGAAGGCATCGGCCAGCGCCTGTGTCATCACAGACGTCTTCTCGGCCCGGGTACCTGACTCGGGTACCTCCACCGGGGGATGCACCCGGCCCTTCATGACGGGCGAGTCGTCGTACCAGAGGGTGACGGGCAGCAGCAGGGCGCCGGTCTGCTGGGCGAGCAGGGCGGGGCCCGCGGGCATCCGGGCCCGCTCGCCGAAGAAGTCGACCTCGACGCCGGAGGCGGACAGGTCGCGGTCGGCGACCAGGCAGACCAGGCCGCCGTCGCGCAGCCGCCGGGCCAGGGTGCCGAAGGCGGAGCCGCCGCTGTGCGGCAGGACCTCCATGCCGAGGCCCTCGCGGTAGGCGACGAAGCGGTCGTAGAGCGTCTCGGGCTTCAGCCGCTCGGCGACCGTCGTGAAGGGCGTCTCCAGCCTGGTGGTGACCCAGGCCCCGGCCAGGTCCCAGTTGGCCAGGTGCGGCAGGGCG
>NZ_JBSGDB010000777.1:0-2546 GCF_053602155.1 Streptomyces sp. NPDC004561 | reverse complement strand
CGCCATCACCGCGTTGTGGGCCGGCGCTCGGCGCCGGCTCGCGGGGCCGCTCGGCAGCGGCGGGCGGCTGCCCTTGCGGGAGTAAACGAGCTCCACCGCCGGGTGAGCCGTGGCAGGGCTCAGCGCGGGCGTCAGCCGCGTGCCGCCGCCGAACAGCAGCGGCAGTACGACCGGTTCCAGCGTGTCGAGTGCGCCGATGAACACGTCCAGGTCCGGCCACGGCCGGCGGTCGTTGGTCAGCGCGGGCTCGAAGGTCGTACCGCCCATCAGCACCGCCTCGCACCCTTCGAGGAACTCCCGGATGCCGTGGCTCTCCCCGGACACGTTCCAGGATCTGAGGAAGAGCGGTGCGAGGCATAGGATCGGCCCGAGCGCACCGCGCCGTGAGGGGGGGGTCCCCGGTCGCCACCCGCAGGAGGTCCGCCATGGCGACGCTGCTGTCGGTCAACGTGGGGAAGCCCAGGGACGTCCCCTGGCAGGGAAGGACCGTCCACACCGGGGCCTGGAAGGCTCCCGTGCGCGGCCCCCGGATGGTGCGGCGGCTGAACGTCGACGGAGACGGCCAGGGAGACCTGGCCGGGCACGGTGGCGAGATTCGCGCCGTCCTCGTCTACCAGTCGCAGTCCTACCGGTACTGGCGGAAGCACCTGGGGCGCGACGACCTGACCTTCGGGATGTTCGGGGAGAACTTCACCGTCGACGGACTGCCGGACGACGAGGTGTGCATCGGCGACCGGTACCGCATCGGCGAGGCCGAGTTCGAGGTCACCCAGCCGCGCGTCACCTGCTACCGCGTCGGCATGCGCCTGGGCGAACCGGCCATGGCCTCCCTGCTGGTCGCCCACCACCGCCCCGGCTTCTATCTGCGCGTCCTCACCGAGGGGCGCGTCCGAGCGGGCGACGAGATCACCCTGATCCGCCGGGGTCCCGGGGAGCTCAGCGTCGCCGACACCGACGCGCTGCTCTATCTCCCCGGCCGCGCCCCCGAGAAGCTGCGCAGAGCGCTGGCCGTCCCCGCCCTCAGCCCGGGATGGCAGCAGTCCTTCCGCGAACTGGCCGCCGCCGGGCCGCCCGGCCGGGAACCGGAGAAGGAACGGGGATGGCCGGGCTTCAAGCCCATGCGCGTCGCCCGTGTCGTCCCCGAGACCTCCACCGTCTCGTCGATCTACCTCGACACCACCGACGGCGCTCCCCTGCCCGAGGCCCGTGCCGGCCAGTATCTGGGTGTACGGCTCGCCGTGGGCGACGCCGGCCCCACCGTGCGCAGCTACTCCCTGTCCTCCGCCCCGACGGCCGCCGCCTACCGCATCAGCGTCAAGCACGAGGCCCACGGGAAGGTCAGCGGCTACATCCACGACACCCTGCGGCCCGGGGACGTCCTGGACATCGCCGGCCCGCGCGGAACGTTCGTGCTCGAGGAGGGCACCCGCCCGGTCGCCCTCATCTCGGCGGGAATCGGCGTCACCCCGGTGCTCGCCATGCTCCACCAGCTCGCCGCCGTGCGGGACCCGCGCCCCGTGTGGTGGATCCACGTCGCCCACGACCGCGCCCATCACGCCTTCGCGGACGAGGCCCACGCGCTTCTGGCCCGGCTCCCGCAAGCCCACGAGCACATCCACTACACCGGCGAAGCGACCCCGGCGCCCGGCGACGGCCGTATCACCCGGGGGCGCCCGACCGCGTCGACGCTCGCGGCGGCGGGCGTTCCCGCCGACGCCGACGCCTACCTCTGCGGGCCGCCCGCGTTCATGGACGGCCTCGGCGCCGGCCTGCGCGACCTCGGCCTGCGCCCCGAGCGCGTCCACACGGAGCAGTTCGGCGCCCTGCCCGCCGTCAATCCCGGTGTCACGCCCACCAATGCCGTCCGGCCGCACCAGCCACCCGGACCGCCGGGCACCGGCCCGATCGTCACCTTCGCCCGCAGCGGCATCACCACCGCCTGGTCCCCCCGGCACGTCTCACTCCTCGAACTCGCCGAGGCGTGCGACATCCCCACCCGCTGGTCCTGCCGTACCGGGGTCTGTCACACCTGCGTCACCCACCTGCTGTCGGGCGACATCACCTACACCACCCCGCCGCTCGAACCTCCCGAGCCCGGCAGCGTCCTGGTCTGCTGCGGCGAACCGGCCGGCGAGGTCGTCCTCGATCTGTGACGTCAGGCCGAGGGGCCGGCGTAGTGCCGCAGGACCAGTGCCAGATAGTCGACGTACGGGTCCGCGAGGCCGTCGAGGTCGGCCGTCGAGCGGATCAGCGCGACCCGCTCGAACTCGGGATCGACGCCCCGGGCGGTCTCCGTCCTCGCCAGTTCCGCGTACCGGTCGAGCAGTTCCCCCGCGGGGCGTGGCGGGGCGAGGAAGAGCACCCCGACGTTTCCCCGCCCGCTCAGGGTGGTCAGCCACAGGCCGAGGGCGCCGTCCGGTGTGTCGCTGCCGGTCTCCTCGGCCAGCTCGCGGGCCGCAGGACGCAGATCAGGCGCGGTCCGCAGCCTTTTGCAGGGCGTCGGCTACCACGTGTCCGATTCGGCGGCCGCGCTGGCCGCGACAGCG
>NZ_JBSGDB010000776.1:0-2555 GCF_053602155.1 Streptomyces sp. NPDC004561 | reverse complement strand
GCGGCGGCCGAGGGCGCCCAGCCGTCGCGGGACCTGGCCGCCTCGCCCGAGTACCGGGCGCACCTCGCCCGGGTGCTGACCAGGCGGGCCGTGCTGACCGCCGGCGGAATGGGGTGAGCGCCGATCATCCGGATGGACGCCCCGGAGCAGGTGGGGGCCCGCCTGGAGGAGACGGGGTACCTCGTCGACGAGGGGCTGGCCGTCACCTGCTTCCTGGCCCTCACGCTGCACCGGCCGCTGTTCTGCGAGGGCGACGCGGGCGTGGGCAAGACCGCGCTCGCCGGCGCCCTCGCCGAGGCGCTCGGCGCGCCGCTGATCCGGCTCCAGTGCCATGAGGGCATCGACGCCTCCCAGGCACTGTACGACTGGGACTTCCCGCGCCAGCTGCTGCACCTGAGAGCGGCCGAGGCGGCCGGGGTGCAGGACGCGGACCGTCTGGAGAGCGAGCTGTACGACCGGCGCTTCCTGATCGCGAGGCCGCTGCTGCGGGCCCTGCAGACGCAGCCGTCGGTGCTGCTGGTCGACGAGATCGACCGGGCCGACGACGAGTTCGAGGCGTTCCTGCTGGAGCTGCTGTCCGAGTACTCGGTCACCATTCCCGAGCTGGGCACGCTGCGGGCCGAGGCGCCCCCGGTGGTCGTCCTGACCTCGAACCGGACCCGGGAGGTGCACGACGCGCTGAAGCGGCGGTGCCTCTACCACTGGTTCGACCATCCCTCCTTCGCCCGCGAACTCGCCATCGTGCGCGCCCGGTTGCCGGAGGTGTCGGCGCGGCTGGCCGAGCAGGTCACGGCACTCGTGCAGGCGCTGCGGGCGGCGGACCTGGTGAAACCGCCCGGTGTGGCCGAGACGCTCGACTGGGCCGAGGCCCTGGACGCTCTGGGGGCGAGCGAGGTGGACGCCGAACTGGCGGTGACGACGCTGGGCTCGGTGCTGAAGTACCGGGAGGACACGGACCGGGCCCGGGGGCTCGATCTCGCGGCGGTCCTCGCGGCCCGGGGCGGGTGACCGGGATGGGCACGGCGGTACCGGGGGCGCGGGAGCTGCCGGCGGATGCCGTGCTGCTCGGTTTCGTGCGGGCGCTGCGGGCGGCGGGCGTGGACGCGAGCACCGAGCGCGGGTACGCCTTCCTGCGCGCCGTCGCCGCGCTGCGGCCGGGAATGCGCGCGGACGTGTACTGGGCGGGGCGGGCGACGCTGTGCGGCGGGCACGACGACCTGGAGCGGTACGAGCGGGTGTTCGCCGCGTACTTCGGGCCGCCCGCCGGGCCCGCCCCGCGGGCGGTTCACACGGCTGCCCAGACCCGGCTGCGGCTCGTCGCGCGGGAGGGGTCCGGGGCGCCTAGCAGGCGTGACGAGGGCGAGCCGCCGGGTCCGCCCACCGCCACCCTCGCCAGCTCCGCCGAGGTGCTGCGGCACCGTGACGTCAGTGAGCTGGACCCCGCCGAGCGGGCCCAACTGCGCAGTCTGCTGGCCGCGTTCGCGCTGCACGGGCAGACCCGTCGCTCGGCGCGGCGGCGGCCCGCGCGGCGCGGTGACGTCGATCCGCGCCGTACGGTACGGGAGTTGCTGTGGCGCGGCGGGGAACCGGCGCTGCTGCGGCGGCACGCGCGCGTGGAGCGGCCCCGGCGGGTGGTGCTGCTCGTCGACGTGAGCGGTTCGATGGGGCCGTACGCCGACGCGCTGCTGCGGTTCGCGCACGCAGCGGTGCGCGCGGGCCGCACGGAGGTGTTCACCATCGGCACCCGGCTGACCCGGGTGACCCGCGAACTCTCGCACCGCGACCCCGACCTGGCGATGGCGGACGTGGCGGCGGCCGTGCCCGACTGGCGCGGCGGCACCCGGCTGGGCGAGCTGCTGCGCGAGTTCCTGAACCGCTGGGGGCAGCGCGGGACGGCGCGTGGCGCGATCGTCGTACTGCTGTCGGACGGCTGGGAGCGCGGCGATCCGCGGCTGCTCGGGGAGCAGATGCGCCGGCTGCACGGCCTGGCGTACCAGGTGGTGTGGGCGAACCCCCGCAAGGCGCGTCCCGGGTACGCGCCGCTGGCGGCCGGCATGGCGGCGGCGCTGCCCAGTGTGGACGCCTTCGTCGAGGGGCACAGCCTGGCGGCGCTGGAGCGGCTCGCGGCGGTGGTGCGGGGGGCGGAGGCCGGTGCGGCCCCGGTGAAGGGAGCGGATCGTGCGTGAGATTCTGCCGGCGCTGGCCCGCTGGCATGCGGCCGGGGCCCCGTTCGGCCTGGCCACGGTGGTCGCGGTCAGCCGCAGCGCGCCGCGCGGGCCCGGTGCGGCCATGGCGGTGGGGCCGGACGACGAGGTCGTGGGCAGTGTGTCCGGGGGCTGCGTCGAGGGCGCCGTGTTCGAGCTGGCGCAGGAGGTCGTGGCGAGCGGCGAGCCTCAGCTCGAGACCTTCGGCTACAGCGACGCGGACGCGTTCGCGGTCGGGCTCACCTGCGGCGGCGAGATCACGCTGCTGGTGCGGCCGGTGACCGCCGAGTCGGACCCGGCGTTCGGCGCGGTCGCGGAGTCGGTCGCCGCGGGCGGGCCGGTGACCGTGGC
>NZ_JBSGDB010000775.1:0-2557 GCF_053602155.1 Streptomyces sp. NPDC004561 | reverse complement strand
CGAGGTCGTGGACACCGAGTCCGACGGGCGAGAAGATCACCGGCCGGTCGGTCGGCGGCGCGGCCCGTCCCAGCATCACGTCCCCCGCCGCTCCTGTCGACCCCCTCACGACCGGCGGTCCGGCCGCCGCACCGCCGGCCACGGGCGCACCGCGGCCGCCGTCCCCCGCCGGGCCGGTCGCGCCCGTCGGCGTGCCCCCGTCGGCCGCCCGTACCGATGTGCTGGTCAAGGTGGGGGCGCCGATGTACGACGGCCGGTATCCGTGGAGCGTGCAGCTGATCTACGACGGCCGGGACGTCACGCCGGTCGACGCCGACGACCGGGGCGTGCGGGTCGAGGAGCTGGCGGAGGTGCTGCGGGAGCCGTTGGGGCGGGCGCTCGGGCAGGGGGACCACGGCGAGCACCTGGCCGCGATCGAGGTGTTCCTGCCCCGCAAGCTGTTCGATCTGCCCGTGGACGAGTGGCAGTTGCTGCCCGACCCGCCCGGCGGGGAGAGCGGATACGGCGGCCCATCCGGCCGGACCGAGGCCCCGGACGGCGGGGACGCCGAGGACGACGACGACCTCGTCGACGAGCGCGCCATGCCGCTCGGGATGCGGCGGACGGTCGTCGTCCGGGACGTCCGGCGCGACGGGCGGACACCGTCCCCGGAGTGGCGCCGGCGCTGGACGGGCGTGCTGCGCGGGCCGTTGGCGCATGAGCCGCTGCACGGACGGCTCGCCGCCGAGGGGCCTGCCGAGGGTCACCCCGCCGGGGTGCGCGCCGGGGGCAGGTACCCGTACTACGGCGCGCTGTCGGCGATGGGCGACGCGTCCGTACCGGTCTACTGCGGCCCGGTCGGCACCGGTGAGGGGCGGGCGGCGATGAAGGACGCGCTGATGGCCGGGTATCCGGTGGTGCTGTGGCGGCGGGACAAACACGACCCGGACGAGTGCCGGGACTTCCACCGGCAGGCGGCCCAGCTGCTGGACCGCGCCCGGCACGCCGGCGGCCTGCACGGCCCGGTCCGCGACCTGCGCATCCGGCTGGCCGACCCGGACACCGCCCGCGCCCAAGGGCTGCGGGGCAAGATCGCCGTACTGTTCGATCCGCCGGACCGGCCGTCGTACGGGACGGAGACCATGCGCCCGCCGCCGCTGGCCGCCCCCGGCGGCTGACCCCGACCGGCCGGCCGCCCCCGCCGGACGCCTCGTCAACTCAAGTGGGTCGTAAGGGCGTTCGGATGGCCGGACGGCGCCGCATCGGACGCCGCGAACCTCGGCGGACACGGCCGGCAGGCGCTAGCCTCGTACGTCGTACGGCCGGGCCCGCTGCATGATCACCAGAGCCGGGAGGAGCCCAAGGTGAACGACTGGCGGATCTACCGCGGAGTGGGTCAGCCGCACGACGGCATGCGACGGCTGCCGGCGCCGCCGCCCTGGCGCGACTTCGCGGCCTCCCGGGACGGCGCCGGGAACGGCCCGGAGGACCCCAGCAGCGCCCGCCGGCTCGGGGTGCGCCGCCGCCTGGTCGAGAGCTACGCCCCCCGGCCGGCCGAGGTGGACGCGGTCAACGCGGCTCTCTACCTGCGCCGGCCCCTGCTGGTGACCGGCAACCCCGGGACCGGCAAGTCGACCCTGGCGTACGCGATCGCCCATGAACTCGGCCTGGGCAAGGTGCTGCGCTGGCCCATCGTCAGCCGCACCGCCCTCCAGGACGGCCTGTACCGGTACGACGCCATAGGCAGGCTCCAGGACGTGCAGCTGGAGCGGGCGCGCGGCGGCGACGGCCCCGCCGCCGCACCCGGCATCGGCTCCTACATCCGGCTCGGCCCGCTCGGCACCGCCCTCCTCCCGGCCGGGCAGCCGCGCGTGCTGCTCATCGACGAACTCGACAAGAGCGACCTCGACCTCCCCAACGACCTGCTGAACACGCTGGAGGAGGGCGAGTTCTCGATCCCCGAGCTGGAGCGGCTGGCCGACCGCGAACCCGTGGTCGAGGTGCTCACGCACGACGGCGACCGGGTGGAGCTGCGCGGCGGGCGGATCGCGTGCACCGCGTTCCCGGTGATCGTGCTGACCTCCAACGGCGAACGCGACTTCCCCGCCCCGCTGCTGCGCCGCTGCGTCCAGCTGGAGCTGGACCCGCCCGGCGAGGAGCAGCTCACCGCCATGGTCGAGGCCCACCTCGGCACGGAGGGCGTCGCCGCGGGCGCCGACCTGATCCGCCGTTTCCTGGAGCGCGAGCCCGGCGAGGTGCTCGCCGCGGACCAGCTGCTCAACGCCCTGTTCCTCACCCAGCACGACCCGCACGCCCAGGGCCTGACCCGGGAGCGGATCGCGGAGATGCTCATGCAGCCGCTCGACCGTACGAGGTGAGGGGCCGATGCCGGGGATGCGCCGGGACCGTCTGGGCGAGCTGATCGGCAAGCTGCGCCAGGGCGGGCTGCAGCCGACCGCCGAGGACGTGGCGGACGCGCTCTGGCTCGCCCGGCTGGAGACCGGCATGACCCTCGGCATCGGCGGCTGGGGTTCGCGCCGCAAGCCGATGGCCCTGGTGCGGGCGCTGCTGCGGTCCG
>NZ_JBSGDB010000774.1:0-2579 GCF_053602155.1 Streptomyces sp. NPDC004561 | reverse complement strand
CTGCCCGCTCCTCTCCGCACCCGGCCCCCCCCCGGGGGGGGCCGGGCCCCCACCTCGCCGTGCAGCGCGCGCCCCTTCGCCGTGAGGGCCACCCGCACGCCCCGCCGGTCCTCCGCGCACATGGCACGCTCGACGAGACCGTCCTTCTCCAGGCGGCCGATGAGCCGGGACAGCGCGCTCTGGCTGAGATGGACCCGCTCGGAGATCTCCTGGACTCGGTAGGCGCAGCCGCCGTCCGTCGCGGTCCCCTCGGCCAGCAGGTCGAGGACCTCGAAGTCGCTGGCGCACAGTCCGTGGCCGTTCAGCGTCCGGTCCAACTCGCACTGGGTGCGGGCGTGCAGGGCCAGGATCTCCCGCCACTGCTCCACGAGCGCCTGCTCGGCCTTCTTCGCCGCCATGAGCGCACCGTAGCAGAAAAACGATTTTGTTGCGCGGGAATTAAATGCACTTGTATCTTATGTACATGCATAGGGTCGGGGAGGCGGGGCGAAGGTAAGGAGCAGCGCGGAACCGCGTGTGCGCCCGGCGGGGTTCCTTGCTCCGCCGGGCACACCTCTGTGAGGCTGGGACGATGCGTGCACACGGGGATCGCCGCACCAGGGCCGAACAGGACGCGGCGACGGTCGAGATCGGATATGCCCTGGTCAGCGGCGCGTTCGCGGCGGCTTTGCTGTTCGGAGTCGTGGCCGGGCCCGGACTGCTCTTCGGCCTGCCGCATCCGCTGGCCACGCTGCTGCGCCGGCTCGGACTCGTCATGGCCGCGGCCCTGTTCGTGGTCCGGGTGGTGAGCGTGCTGGTGCGCTTCCGCCGGGGTCAGCCCAGCCAGCCCGGCCGTACCAACCCCGACTCGTAGGCCAGGACGACGAGTTGGGCGCGGTCGCGGGCGCCCAGCTTCACCATGGCGCGGCTCACATGGGTCTTGGCCGTGAGCGGGCTGACCACCAGGCGGCGGGCGATCTCCTCGTTGGACAGGCCGATGCCGACCAGCGCCATCACCTCCCGTTCCCGCTCGGTGAGCCGGCCGAGGGCGCCGGCCGTCGCGGGCTCCTTGGAGCGGGCCGCGAACTCGGCGATCAGGCGGCGCGTGACGCCCGGCGAGAGCAGCGCGTCGCCCTGGACCACCGCCCGCACCGCGCGCAGGAGTTCCTCCGGTTCGGTGTCCTTCACCAGGAATCCGGAGGCGCCCGCGCGGATCGCCTCGAAGACGTACTCGTCCAGTTCGAAGGTGGTGAGCATGACCACCTTCACGTCCGTCAGCTCCGCGTCCCCGGTGATGCGCCGGGTCGCGGCGAGGCCGTCGAGCAAAGGCATGCGGATGTCCATGAGGACGACGTCCGGCCGCAGTTCGCGCACCAGGCGCAGGGCCTCCTCGCCGTCGGCCGCCTCGCCGGCCACCCCGATGTCGGGCTGCGCGTCGAGCAGCGCCCTGAAACCGGCGCGCACCAACGACTGGTCGTCGGCGAGCAGTACCCGGATCACTGGTCCTCCCTGGGGTGCGACGGCAGTACGGCGAGCACCCGGAAGCCGCCGTCGGGGCGCGGGCCGGCCTCGATGGTGCCACCCAGCGCGGCCGCCCGCTCCCGCATGCCGGCCAGCCCGTTCCCGCTGCCGCCGGCCTCCGCGCCGGTCGCGGGTCCGTCGTCGTCGATCCGCAGCCGCAGTACGCCCTCGTCGTGGGCGAGGTGCACGCGCGCGTGCCGGGAGCCGGAGTGCCGTACGACGTTGGTGAGGGCCTCCTGCACGATGCGGAAGGCGGCCAGGTCGGCGCCGGGCGGCAGGTGCGGCGGCTCGCCGTCGACGGCGACGGTCAGTCCGGCCGCCGCCGCCTGCTCGACCAGCTCAGGCAGCCGGTCCAGACCCGGTGCGGGGGCGCGCGGCGCGGCGCCCGGCGCGCGCAGGGTGTCGAGGACCTGCCGGACCTCCCCCAGCGCCTCCTTGCTGGCGGCCTTGATGGTGGTGAGAGCGGCCCGCGCCTGCTCGGGATCGCTGTCGAGCAGCGCGAGCCCCATGCCGGCCTGGACGTTGATGACCGAGATGCTGTGCGCGAGGACGTCGTGCAGCTCGCGGGCGATCCGCAGCCGTTCCTCGTCCGCGCGCCGCCGTGCCGCCTGCGCGCGGTCGGCGCGTTCCCGCGCCCACTGCTCGCGCCGCACCCGGGCCACTTCGGCCACGGCGAGGATGGCCAGCACCCAGGCGGCGATGAAGAGTTCCTGCGTGAGCCCGCCGCTCTTGTCCCCCGAGGGCGGAAGCCACCGGTAGAGCCAGAGGGCGACCAGGGCGTGTCCCGCCCACAACAGGCCGAGGGACGCCCAGGCGGCCCACCGGTACCCGGCGACGACCGCGCTGAAGCAGGCGACCGCGACCGCCAGGTAGACCGGGCCGTAGGGGTAGCCCGCGGCGAGGTAGACGAGCGCCGTCGCCGCGACACCGAAGGCGACGGCCACCGGGTGGCGGTGCCGCCACAGCAGCTGGGCGCAGGCGATGAGCAGCAGTGCGTGCGCGTAGCCGTCGAGGGGCACGCGAGGGGGCTGGCCGTGTGCCGAGAAGTGCGAGCCGACGACGAATCCACGATTACCCTG
>NZ_JBSGDB010000773.1:0-2598 GCF_053602155.1 Streptomyces sp. NPDC004561 | reverse complement strand
GGCGCCGGACTCCGTCATCTTGCCGGTGAGTTCCGTGAGCCCGGCCGGCTTGCTGGGGCCCGCTTCGAGGTCCATGCGGTTGCACGCCTCGGCGAAGCGGAGGTAGGTGTCGACGCTGGCGACCACGACCCGTATGTCGATCTTGAGTATCTCGATACCGACGAGGGAGACCCGCACGAACGCGTCGATCACCAGCCCGCGGTCGAGAACGAGCTCCAGGACGTCGTACAGGCCGCTGGAACCGCCTCCGCCGCCCTGCTGTGTCGCCACGGTCATCGCGACCAGCCCCTTGCTGTCCGTTCTGCATGGTCCCGTCGGCGGAGACCGCCAGCAGCAGCGCGCTGGCCTCGCTGTCCCTCGCTGCGAGCAGGCTTCCGGCTGCGAGTAGCCGCCACACCCGCGACCAAACATCTGTACGAGAGTGCCCGAGATCATCTCAACTGCCGGCATTCGCAGTGACCAGTGAGCCAGGAGTGCGAGTCAACGGCTTTGCACCCCGTGTGATCGGCGTGGAAGCTGGCTCACCGGAGGTGCTGAAGACGACCTACGTGGACCCGGTGCACGCGGCGTGCGGGTGGGCGCTCTGACCATCATGTCCATCCTCAGACCTCCCCGCGCCAGGCACCGACCTCGAGCACCGTGGCCATGGACCTTCCCGTTACGGACCGTCCGGATATGCATCGGGCACGGCTGGATTCGCTGACCTGAACTGGTTCGTCCGGGGTACCCGCGTTGGCCGGGCGGCCGCCTTGCAGTGTCTGGCCCCTTCTCTCCCAGTTCGCGGAAGGCTCGTACAGATGTCAGATCAGCACGCGGCGACCACGTTGACGGCCGCAGCGGTCGTTGCCGCGATCCTTATCGCCCGGGCAGCAGTCCTGCGGGGTGCCGGCCGAAGCCGCGACGCCCGCACGCTTCACCCTCCTCGCCGCGTCGTCGAAGCCGCTGTTGGAGGTCCTCGGCCGACCGCCGCGTCGCCGGACGAGACCCCCGGAGACGGAGCTTGCGGCGCCCGTCGACGCGTCCGCCGCTCGCGAGAAGCCCTCCCTGCCCCTGGCTAACGGCGCGGCCTCCAGAACCACCCTGTGATGGAGGCCTAGGCTGGCGGGGTGGGTGTGCATATGGCCTGGGAATGGCAGCCCGACGGGCTCGCCGCCGGAGACTTCGACACCGTTCAGGCCGCCGCCGACGCCCTCGGCTCATCCGCACGCCGCACCTTCGCCCAGTACGACCAGCTTGCGCAGCGGCACGTCATGCTTTCCTGCATCGGCCCCCTCCAGGAGCGCATGCTCACGGAGGGGGCCGAGAGCATCGCCGCCGGCAAGCCGTGGTCCGGCCGGTGTGCCGGGGTACGGGTCACCCTTTCACCACGCTAATCCCGGCGTCCCCGATCGGGGTCCTTTTGGCGTTCGCTGATCAGTCTCCTGCTGGTTCGGCTTCCCCTGCTGTCACGCCCTCACCAAAGGGTGGTGTTGCTCCGGCTATCCGGTTTGTGGCGCCCGTCGGAGAGATGGAGAAGGCCTGGCTGTCAGTCGGGGTTGAGCGGGGTTTGGAGCCAGCCGCCGAGGGTGTCGAGGCCGGTGACCCAGTGCGGCAGGAAGATCGCCAGGAGGAGGGAGGCCAGGCCGGTGAGGAACATCAGCAGGGCCGCGTTCTCTTCGTTCACCTGCTCACGGCGAGAGCGCCTCGGAAAGGTGCTCAGGAGGTCGAGTTCTTCGACGGCCACGAGGGTGAGCCCGCCCCGCCCATGACGAGGAGTACGACGACGCCGAGGAGGGAGTAGACGGCGAGCTACCATACCGTGCAGGCGGCGGCTCCAGCATGGATGCGGTAGATCCCCCGGGGCCAGCGGCGGCTTTGGTGCAGATCAGCGCCGTCGCGCTGCCCGCCGCCGCGCTCCAGGTGAGGAAGCGTATCGGGTTCTACCCCTGTGTCCGCATCGAGGTCGGTGGCTGTGGGGTGGTCTCCAAGGCCGGGGCCGTGCTGCTGGTCGAGACAGGTCGTAAGACGGCCTGGGTGTGGCGATATCGCAGGCGTTGACCCCGTTGCGGAGTGCCCCGGCAGTGCACGACCCGAGCGAGATCCTGCTGGATGTGGCGCTCGCCGTCAGCCCTGAGCGGAGACTGTCTGGCCGATGTCGCCATGATGCGGACCGAGCCAGCTGTGTTCGGGCCGGTGGCCTTCGACTCGACCGTCTCCCGTCTGATCGACACGCTGGCCTTCAGTGGAGCAGGTGCTGGCCCCGCTCCACACCGCCCGTGCCGAAGTGCACCAGTATATCCGGCAGTTGGCCGGTGAAGAAGCGCCAGACGCCCGCCGTGCGGCCGCGTCCTGGACACGAGGTTGCGCCTGGTTGCGGGTGAGGTTCAGGCATCTGGGTGTATGCGTACTCGACGATGGGGGAGAACGGTATGAAGCCATTGGAACTCCGCCGCGCAGTTGAGGCAGGACTGGCGACCGCTTCGGAGCTGGGCCTTCAGATCAACGATGTGGTCGTCATCCACAGCTCGGATCGCGTCGCGCTGCGCCTGGTCCCTTGCGATGTTCTGGCTCGGGTCGCGCCTCTGGGGCATCTGACTGATTCCGAGTTCGAAGTAGAGG
>NZ_JBSGDB010000772.1:0-2612 GCF_053602155.1 Streptomyces sp. NPDC004561 | reverse complement strand
GGAGCGCAAGCAGTTCAACCGGCCGGTCGGCGGCTTCCAGGCGCTCAAGCACCGGCTGGCCCAGCTGTGGCTGGAGGTCGTCAACCTCCGCGCCGCCGCCCGTGCCGCCGCCGACGCCCTGGCCACGGGGGAGGACGCCGACATCACGGTGGCGGTCGCCCAGGCCTACGCCGCCCCCGTCGCCGTGCACGCCGCCGAGGAGGCGCTGCAACTGCACGCCGGGATCGGCATGACCTGGGAACACCCGGTCCACCTCTATCTGAAACGGGCCAAGGCCGACTCCATCGCCTACGGCACCGCGGGCGCCCACCGCGAGGCCCTGGCCGAACTGGTGGGCCTCCAGGCGCCCTGACCCACCGGTGCGCGGCCCGCCCCACCCGGGCCGGGCCGCCGCCGCGTGCGCCGGGCAGGTGAACTCCCAGCCAACTACCCGCGAGGAAGGGGTACTTGGCCGACCGGCGCACGCATACTCCCTTCGGTCCCATCC
The DNA here is from genome assembly GCF_053602155.1 of Streptomyces sp. NPDC004561. Taxonomy (NCBI): domain Bacteria; kingdom Bacillati; phylum Actinomycetota; class Actinomycetes; order Kitasatosporales; family Streptomycetaceae; genus Streptomyces; species Streptomyces sp. NPDC004561. The sequence goes on along the minus strand of NZ_JBSGDB010000772.1, from coordinate 2,125 downwards.
GGTACCCAAGGGAGGCAGAGCATGGCACTCACGACCCGTCGCAGAGCCCTCACCAGCCTCGGCGCCGCCCTCGCCGGCACCGTCGCCCTCCCCGCCGCGCAGGCCCGCGCGGCCGACGCCCGGCCCGGTCCGCGCCCCCTGTGGCACGCCCACGCCCACAACGACTACGAGCACCCCCGGCCCCTGTTCGACGCGCTCGACCACCGCTTCGGCAGCGTCGAGGCCGACATCTTCCTCGTCGGCGACCAGCTCCTCGTCGGGCACGACGCCTCGGAGCTGGACCCGTCCCGCACCCTCGAATCCCTCTACCTCGACCCGCTGGCCGCCCGGGTGAAGGCCAACCACGGCACCGTCTACCGGGGTTGGCGCCGGCCGGTGCAGCTCCTCGTCGACATCAAGACCGAGGGCTCCTCGACCTACCTCGAACTCGACCGCCATCTCAGGCGCTACCCGCACCTGTTCACGCGGTACGCGAACGGCCGGGTGCACCCCGGCCCGGTCACCGCCGTCGTCTCCGGCGACCGCGCCGCCCGCGGCCCCATGGAGGCCCAGACCGAGCGCCGCGCCTTCTACGACGGCCGGCTCAGCGACCTCGGCAGCACCGCGCCCGCCTCCTTCATCCCGCTGATCAGCGACAACTGGACGCTGAACTTCACCTGGGCGGGCGACGGTCCGTTCCCGGACGCCGAGCGGCACAAGCTGCGCGACATCACCGCGGCCGCCCACGAGCGCGGCCAGCAGGTCCGGTTCTGGGCCACCCCCGACACCGCGGGCACTGCCCGGGACGCCCTGTGGACCGAACTGCTGGCCGTCGGCGCCGACTGGCTCAACACCGACGACCTCGCCGGCCTGCAGGACTTCCTCGACGCCCGCCCCTCCGCGTAACACCACACGATCGGAGGACATGTCAGCCGCCCGGAGCACCCCTCCGCTACGCCACACTTGCGGCCGAACGCCGCTCATGGGCGTGGCGGAGGAGGTTCCCGATGGCCGTTTCCATCTCTGTGGTGCTGCTGCTCCTGATCCTGGCCGTGATCTTCATGCGCAACGGCGCGCTGAAGGTCTCCCACGCCCTGGTCTGCATGCTGCTCGGCTTCTATCTGGCCGGCACGAGCATGGCACCCACCATCCACAGCGGCCTGACCGCGACGGCCGACCTGGTGAGCGGCCTGCGGCCCTAGGGGGTGTCGTCGGCCTGATCCGAACGACACCCCCTGGCCCGGCGTCGGCTCAGGGCTTCTCGAAGACGCCGACCCCGTCCGGGACGGGGCGCTCGGCTCCGGCGCTCGGATGGTTGCGGACCCTCACGGCGCTCGCGCCCGCGTCCCGGGTGACCATCTCGGTGGAACCGCCGCCGTCGAGGTTGAACGCGTCGTACGCCCCCAGGGAGCGCATGACGGCGGCCTCCTCGGCGACCGTCATGCCGGTGCGGTAGGCCGCCGCTCCGTCCAGCGCCATGATCAGCAGTTGCCGTCCGCCGCTCCTGAAGCCCACGACCGTGCGCACCGCGGAGGTGGCGCCGTCGAGGCCGGACAGCGGCCTGCCGTCGCGCAGGACCGGGAAGCCGCCGATCGCGAAGGCGTACGGGACCCCCGACGTGGCCGCGATCAGGGTGTGCGTGACGGTCACCGCGTCCCCGGCCGAGAGCTTGCGCAGCTGCCGCGCACCCTTCTCCCGGCCCACCAGGACCGTGGTGCCCGCGGGGATGGAGCCGCGGCCGAGGGTGTTCGAGGCGGAGACCACCCGGCCGTGGCGCACCGTCACCTCGCGGGTGTCGGTGCTGCACCCCGCCGCCCGGTCGGTGTCGGTGCCGCAGACGGCGCGCATCCGGGAGGCGCTGCCCCACCGGGAGGTGAAGGCGCCGACGGAGTGCTCCGCGAGCGCGTACTGGTTCAGGCCCTTCAGCGGCAGCTTCCCCACCGGTGTCTTCACGGAGCCGACGAGGGTGAGGCGGTCCAGCCGGGCCCGCCGGTCCGTGCCGACGCCGAAGACGTCCCTGGTGCTCGTTCCCGGCGGCAGCGCGGGCCCGAACCGCTGGCCGCCGGGCACCGCCGCCTTGAGCACCCGCCCGGCCACGACGGCGTCGCCCAGCACGCCGACGACCTGCAGAACGGCACCGGCTCCG
>NZ_JBSGDB010000771.1:0-2612 GCF_053602155.1 Streptomyces sp. NPDC004561 | reverse complement strand
AGCTACCTCGCCGGCCTCCACCTCCGAGCCGCAATGATCTGGGTCGACGACCTGATCAAGACCACCGAATGATCACGACATCACACAGGCCCTAGTGGTGACGTTGTTCGGGGCCGCCGTCCTCGCCGTGAACATAGTCGAGGTGGTGCAGGGAAGCGACCGGCTCTCCGGACTGCGCGCACACGGGCGGCGGGTGCCCGGCGTCGCCTCCGTCCTCAGCTCCTGTTCCACCGGTCGCACCACCTCCTGCGCCACGACCGCGGTGTGGCTCGGCTTCAAAGACGCCGCGGGGCTGCCGGAGTTCGCCTCCGAAGCCCGCCTGGCCCACTCCCTCTACGTACCGAGCGGTCCCAGGAACAGCGAGGGGCAGGTCCGCACCCCGGTCGTCTACGACCCCGCCGACCCGGACGACGCCCAGGCGGCCGGCGCACTGCGCTGGAACGCGTGGACCCTGATCGAGCACCGATGGCTGCCCTTCGCCATCGGCCTGATGCTGTCCGGGGCCGGCGCGGCGGCATTGGCCTTCCAGGCCCTGGGAGACTGAGGTCCCTCTCGGGACCACGCCAGCTGACGTCGCCGACCGTCGTTGGGAGCCACAGTGACGTGGAGGGCAAGCCGCGCCTTGCGTGCTGGCGACGTCTCAAGAACGCCGCATCGTGATCGGATTACGAGCCCGAGGGACAGGCCGCCCCGGTGTGCCCTGGCGGATCTCTCTGCTGTCGGCGAAGCAGGAACGTACATGCTCGCGGTCCGTGTTTGGGTGACCCGATGAAGATCTTGGTGCTGGGCGGAACGGCATGGGTGGGGCGCGAGGTCTCGCGGCAGGCACTGGAACGTGGGCATCGGGTGACCTGCCTGGCCCGCGGGGAGAGCGGCGAGGTGGCCGAGGGCGCCGAGTTGGTTGCTGCGGACAGACGTGACCCGTCAGCGTACGAAAGCCTGCCGGGACAGGAGTGGGACGCCGTGGTCGAGGTCTCGTGGCAGCGGTCCGTGGGGCCCTGGCGGCGCTCGGCGAGAGCACGGGCCATTGGTCGTACGTGTCGTCGGTCAGCGCGTACGCTTCGCATGCGCAGCTGGACGCGGACGAGTCGGCGGAACTGCTCCCGGCGACTGAGCGGGACGAGGTCGACCACGCCGAGTTCGGGCAGGCCAAGGTGGCCTGCGAGGAGGCCGCGGCGGCCGCAGTGGGCGACCGGCTCCTCATCGCGCGGGCGGGGCTGATCGGCGGCCCCGGTGACCACAGCGGTCGCTGTGGGTACTGGGTCGCCCGCGCGGCCCGCGAGCCGCTGGCCCCGCTGCTGGTGCCGGCTTGCCCTGGCATCCCGACGCAGGTGGTTGACGCGCGAGACCTTGCTGCATGGTTGCTCGACTGCGCGGAGAAGAGGACGACCGGAACGTACGACGCGGTCGGCCCGATCGTGCCCTTCGGGGAGTGGGTTGCGCTGTCGAGGGAGATCGGCGGGCACACCGGGCCGGTGGTGGAGGCGGACAACGACTGGCTGCTCGGGCAGAACGTGGTCCAGGCCATGGGCCCGGAGTCGCTCGCGCTGTGGGTGGCCGACCCGGACTGGGTCGGCTTCAGCGCCCGCAATGGCACAGCGGCGACCGCGGCCGGCCTGCGGCACCGGACTCGGGCGGAGCTCCTGACGCAGACCCTGCGCTGGGAGCGGGAACAGGGTCTGGACCGGCACCGCCGTGCCGGCCTCAGCAGCCGACGCGAGCGCGAACTGCTGGAAACGTGGGGTAGAGCGATGCGGGGGTAGGCGCGCGACCGAAAACGACACCACGAAGACCTGACGCCACGTCCTCTTCGGACATGGCCCTCAGGACGGCAACCGCCGGCCGGTCTCTTCCGTGAGCCCACCCTCCAGGAGCAGTTCGATCAGGCAGGTGGGCAGCTGCTGCTCGTCCTCGGCATGGAGCTGATCCACCGCCGCACCCGCCCGACCGCGCGATAGAGGAGTCATCGGGCGCAAGGGGCACGCTTTCCGGCCAGTACTCGCAGGTAGCGAGAGGGCGGCAGGCTCGTGAGGGCATGATCGCGGTCGTGTACCGCGAAGACATGCCCTGCTGCGTGCGGTGGGAAATCCTGATGCACGAACGGTTCAGCGGCGTGTGGATCTGCAAAGACTTCGGCCGCGCGAATACCGGCGCGGACCCCACCGACGTGGGCCAGGCCGTCCTCGCCGCGTACCTCGCCGGCCGGTCCACCCGAGGTGAAACGTTCCGCGTCATCGTCCGCACCGACAACGGCACCCAGGCCGTCATCACACCCGGCCAACTCGCCGACCCCGGCTGGAGCGCGGATCCAGCCATCTGCCAGGCACTGCCCGCCTACCTGCGCAACGCCCTCGCCTGACCCCAGCTAAGCCACCAGCGCGGTCAGACGGCCCTGGAAGGCGGCCTCGACGAGGAGGGCGGACCCGGCCAGTCCTCGGCGGCGAGCTCCACCGCGCGCGGCGGGGCGGGGACGGCAGCGGCTGCTCGCCCGCAGTACACCCGTACGACGGGTTGCAGGGCTGCACGGCCGGGTTGTCGGGGCGGCCCGTACCAGGGCGCACAGCAAAAGGGCCGCCCCCAGCCCCGCCGTCAGGTGCTGGTGGCGGTTGCGC
>NZ_JBSGDB010000770.1:0-2617 GCF_053602155.1 Streptomyces sp. NPDC004561 | reverse complement strand
GGCAGCCCCAGTTCCGCGGCGGCCGCCGAGTTGCAGTACTCGCGGACCGCGCTCGTACGCGCCACCACCCGCCCCCGGTGCACCACGATCCGGCTTCCCGATGACGGCGAAGCTGAAAACAGCGCGGCGGCCGGACCGGCACCGGGAGAGAGCAGGAGACATGTCAGGCCGCGCAGACCGCAAGCACCGCATCGTGACCCGCTTCCAGCGGCACCTCGCCAATCCGCTGATCCGGCGCCTGCCGTTCCAGACGCTCCTGGAGACCACCGGCCGCACCTCCGGGCTGCCCCGGCGGACCCCGGTGGGCGGCCGCCGGGTCGGGGACGCCTTCTGGCTGGTGTCCGAGTTCGGCCACCGGTCCCAGTACGTGCGCAACATCCAGGCCGACCCGAGGGTCCGCGTCCGTATCGCCGGCCGCTGGCACCACGGCACCGCCCACCTCCTGCCCGGCGACGACCCCGTCGCCCGGCTGCGCGCCCTGCCCCGGCTCAACAGCACGGCGGTACGGGCGCTCGGCACCGACCTGCTGACGGTGCGGGTGGACCTGGAGCGGTGAGGGGCCGCCCCGGCGGGTCTGCGACACTGCGCGCGTGAAGCTCACCACCGCCCCCTCCGCCGTCGAACCCTCCCGTGACTTCCCGGAGTTGGCGCCCCACGCGCGCACGACCGTGCGGCTGCACCCCCGGCGCGGCACGCCCGGCCCGCGCGACAGCCACATCGGGGGGCGCTGTGGTGGCCGGCGGCGGAGCCGTGGCCGGAGTGCACCGGCCACAAGGACGTCAACGGCCGCCCGGAGGGGCCGTACCCGCTGGTCGCGGTGGCCCAGTTCACGGCGGCCGACTTCCCCGGGATCCGGTTCCCGGCGGGCACCGACCTCGTCCAGCTGCTGTGGTGGCGCGGGGCCGCCGAGGTGACCGATCCGCTCACCGGGCAACCGGACCCCGAGGAGCACTGGGACTACGGCTGGGACATGATCCCGCGCGCGTGTGTGCTGCACCCGGAGCGGCTGACCGAGTACCCGTGGCACGAGGAGCTCCCGGCGGGCCTCGCGGAGCGCTTCAGGGCCTGGCTGGACGAACGGGACCTTCGCGACGACGTGTCGGTCATCCCGGGCTGGAAGGTCGGCGGCGCCATGAGCTGGGCGACGACGGACATGCCCCGGGCCCTGGACTGCGGGGAGTGCGGGGCGCCGCTGGAGCTGTTCCTGCAGTGCGACACGTACGAGTACGCGCTCGGCACCTGGGGCCCGGACGACGCGCCCCACCGCTTCTGGCCCCTGGAGGAGCGGGACCTGGAGCCCCGCGGCGAGGAGTGGGACGCGGCCCGCGACCCGACCGGCATGACGGTCGGCCGGGGCAGCCACGCGGGCGTGTTCACCTGCGCGGCGGACCCCCGGCATCCGGTGTCCTTCTTCACCCAGTGACGCCGGGTCCCGCCCCGCTCAGCCGGGCCACACGAGGGCCTGGACCTCGCTGTAGGCGTGCAGGGCGTACACGCCCACGTCACGGCCGACGCCGCTCTTCTTGAAGCCGCCGAACGGGGCCTCCATGTTGCGGCCGACGGTGTTGACGCCGACCCCGCCGGCGCGCAGCCGCCGGGCCACCCGGAAGGCGCGGGCCACGTCGCCGGACCAGACGTAGTCGACGAGCCCGTAGTCGGAGTCGTTGGCGAGGGCCACGCCCTCGTCCTCGTCGTCGAAGGGGATCACCGTGACCACCGGCCCGAAGATCTCCTCCCGGGCCACCCGCATGTCGTTGGTGCAGTCGGCGAGGAGGGTGGGGGCGACGTAGAACCCGCGCTCCAGCGGCGGCCGTTCGCCGCCCGTGACGACCGTCGCCCCTTCCTTCCGGCCCAGTTCGACGTACGACTCCACGCGCGCCCGGTGCTCGGCGGAGATCACCGGCCCGACCACCGTGTCCGGCTCCCGGGGATCGCCGACCTTCAACCGCCCCGCGTACGCGGCCAGTTCGGTCACCAGCCGGTCGTAGAGGGCCCGCTGCACCAGCACCCGGGTGGGCGCCGTGCAGATCTGCCCGCTGTAGAAGGAGAAGGTCGTCCCGATGCCGGCCACCGCCGACGCGACGTCCGCGTCGGCGAGGACGACCGCCGCGCCCTTGCCGCCCAGCTCCATCAGCTGGCGTTTCATGGACCGGCCGCAGACCTCGCCGATGCGCTGCCCGACGGCCGTGGAGCCGGTGAAGCTCACCATGTCGACGTCCGGGGAGGCCACGGCGGCCTCCCCCACCCCGGCGTCCCGCCCGGAGACGACGTTCACCACACCCGGCGGCGCCCCGGCCGCCTCCAGCGCCTCGGCCATCCGGTAGACGGACAGCGGATCCTGCGGCGCGGGCTTCACGACCACCGTGTTGCCCATCGCCAGCGCCGGGGCGACCTTGCCCGCCGGATTGGCCCAGGGGTTGTTGTACGAGGTGACGCAGGCGACCACGCCCACCGGCTGGCGCACGGCCAGCGCGCCCATCACCCCGGCCCGCCCCATCGGCCCGGCCTCGTTGATCTGCGGCGGGATCGCCCACTCGGCGGGCTCGACGGTCGCGTACCGACGGAACCGGGCGGCGGCCACCCCCACCTGCATCGCGCGGGCGGTCCCCGTGGTGGC
>NZ_JBSGDB010000769.1:0-2652 GCF_053602155.1 Streptomyces sp. NPDC004561 | reverse complement strand
GGCAACCTCCTCAACACGAGGCGGGGGCCGCTTTTCGTAGACCTCGCCACGTGCTGCCGTGGGCCGATCGAGTTCGACTTGGCCCATGCCCCCGACGAGGTGGCTAACTGATCGTTTCTGAATGAGCTGGGCTGCTGACCTTGCGGTCGGGCGATCTTGGTCGGCAGGATGCCCGATGTGCGTGCTGATCTTGTTCCGGATGACCTCTGGGCGCGGGTGGCCCCTCTATTGCCTCCTGCCCCCGAGCGCCGCTACCGCTACCCCGGGAGGTTGCGTGTTCCTGACCGGGCGGCCCTCGCGGGGATTCTGTATGTGTTGCGCACCGGTGTCGCCTGGCGCGATGTCCCAGCGGAGACCGTCGGGTGTTCCGGGGTGACAGCCTGGCGCCGGCTGCGGGACTGGACCGAGGCCGGAGTCTGGCCGCGGCTGCACACCGCTCTGCTGACCGAGCTGCGCCGCGCCAAGCTTCTGGAGCTGGACGACTGCGCGGTGGACGGGTCCCACGTCCGGGCGCTCAAAGGGGGGATCACGTGGGCCCTTCCCCGGTCGACCGTGCCCGTCCCGGGTCGAAGCATCATCTGATCGTCGACCGTCACGGAACCCCGCTCGCCTCACCCTGACTGGCGGTAACCGTCACGACGTCACTCAACTCGTACCGCTCCTGGACGCGATCCCTTCGATTCGTGGCCTGAGGGAGCGTCCCCGCCGCAAGCCCCGCCGGATCTACGCGGATCGGGGCTACGATTTCGACAAGTACCGCCGCCTGCTGTGGAAGCGCGGCATCAAGCCCGCGATCGCCCGACGCGGCGTCGCTCACGGTTCGGGCCTGGGCACGGTGCGTTGGGTGGTTGAGCGCGCTTTCGCCTGGCTGCACCAGCTCAAACGGCTCCGTATTCGCTACGAACGACGCGCAGACCTTCATCAGGGTCTGCTCGAACTGGCTTGCAGTCTGATCTGTCTCCGCCGCCTGCGCCGCGCGTTCTGAACGGTCCGTCAGCGTGCCGACCTGTGACAGCAAATTCGATTGCGGTCCCCGTCGCGCCGCGTGTAGGGTCCCGCCCGTGCTTACAACGCCCCGTGTTTCTTAGCTCGGACGCCAGCTTCAACGCCACCCTTGCGTCCTAGAGCTGTTACGGAGCGTAACAATAGTGAATACCTTTCGTGGTTCCGGCTTGCTTCGGAACCGGGACTTCTCGCTGCTGCTGAGCAGCCAACTGATATCCGCCATCGGCGACCAGGCCCAGTTCATGGCCCTGCCGCTGGTCGTCCTGGCCCTCACCGGGTCAGCCACCCAGGCCGGGTTTGTCCTGGGCCTGGGCACCGTCTCCTTCCTTGCCTTCGGGCTCGTCGCAGGGGCGCTCGTCGACCGGTGGGACCGCAAGACCACCATGATCTGGTGCGAGGCTGGCCGGACCGTACTCACGGCCGGCGTCGTCATCGCGGACTGGCTGGACCGCCTCACGATGCCCCAGCTGTACGCGACGGCCGTCCTTGCCGGGATCCTGGGGACGCTCTTCCAGGTCGCCAACACCGCGGCACTGCCGAACGTCGTCGATGCGCAGCAACTGCCCACCGCCCTCGGCTACCAGCAGTCCGCCGGCAGCGCGGTGAGCATCCTCGGTGCCCCGCTCGCCGGTGCGCTCTACGCCGTCGGACGGGTCGTGCCGTTCGCTGTCAACGCGGTGTCCTTCGCCATCTCCGCAGTGTCTCTCTGCATGATGCGCGCCCGCTTCCAGACGGAACGTCAGGAGATCCGAGCCAGGGCGCGGATCACTACGGAGATCCGTGAGGGGGTCAGCCGGCTGTGGCGTGAGCCGGTCGTCCGCTTCCTCACGCTGGTATCGGCCGCGGACAAGGTCCGCTACGGGGCCGGCTATCTGCTGATCATCACCCTTGCCCAGCAACTCGGCTCGTCGCCGCTGTGGATTGGCGTCATCTTCAGCGGAGCGGCCGTCGGTGCGTTGGCAGGGGCGCTGGTGTCGAACCGGGCTACGCGTCGGTTCCCGCTCGGTCACATCGCCGTGGTGATGCTGTGGCTGGAGGCCGTGATGTTCCCGTTGTACGCACTGGCTCCCAACCCACTGCTGCTGGCCGTAGTCGCAGCCGGCGAGTCCCTGGTGGCTCCTGTGTACGCGGTGGCGATGACCACCCACCAGCTGAGTATCACCCCCGATAAGCTGCGAGGCCGCGTGACAAGCGCCGTATCGACGCTCACCACGGGTGCACTGTCGATCGGCACGCTGGCAGGCGGTGCGTTGATTGGCGCGCTGGGGGCCAAGCCGCTGGTCTGGCTCTGCGGAGCGTGGCTGCTCGCCCTCGCTCTGCTGACCACGGCGAACCGGGCCGTGCGGCAGGCGCCGAGGGCGGGCACCATCTCGCAGACGGAGAGCGCCAGCGCGCTCCAGAAGGCGAACCTGAACAGCTAGCTCTCCATGCCTCGGCCACCGCTGATCGCCCCCGAGCGTGAGCTCTGGTGCGTCAGCGGTGGCCGTAGGTAGGCCACGCGACTTCGGCGACGAGGCACGGTCGGCAGCTCAACTCAATCTGCAACGATCAGTAAGGGCGTGCAGATCTTTAACTCGTGGCTTTCCGCTGGGTGGTTCGTTGGTCTGGCATGAGCGGTTTGGAAGAGCAACGGGCCGTGCTGACAGC
>NZ_JBSGDB010000768.1:0-2653 GCF_053602155.1 Streptomyces sp. NPDC004561 | reverse complement strand
GGTGGCTCGGCAGGCGCGCCGACGCCGCCACGCAGCGGACGCCCGCCGCACCGGCGCCGGTACCGGCGGGAGACCCGTCGTGACCGTGGCCCTCTCCCCCGCACACGTCCAGGACATCGCGGAACTGCGGCAGTTGTACTTCGAGGTGTACGGCCACGGCTACCCGGTGCCGCTCGGCAGCGACCCGGTGGTCATGCGCCGGCTGATCACGGCCGGCACCGCGCACTGGCTCACCGCTCGCGCGTCGGGCGGCGCCCTGGTCGGCTCCGCCGTCGTCCTCACCGAGCCGGGCAGCCGCATCGGCAAACTGGTCGGCCTCGCGGTGCACCCCGGCCATCGCGGCGGCGGACTGGCCTCCCGGCTGACCGGCGCGGTCTGCGCCGAGGCGTTCGCCACCGGCCGCCTCGACTCGGTGTACGCCACCGTCCGCGTGGTCACCGCCGGCCCTCAGCACGTCGTCGTACGCAACGGTTTCCGGCCGCTCGGCCTGCTGCCGAACGCCGTGGAGGTCGAAGGGTGCGAGACGCTCGCGCTGTTCGCCCGCTACGCCGACGGTGTGCTGGAACGGCGCGAGCCCGTGGCGAGCGTGCCCGAGCGGCTGTCGGCGCTGCTGTCCGCCGCATCCACCGGCGTGGGCATCAACTACTCCCGCACGCGAGACGTCCCCTCCCGCGGCGCGGTGCGCGCGGCCGCCGGTGCCGAGCCGATCGAGCTGATCGCGGCCCCGGGCTTCGTGCGCCGGCGCTTCCTGGAGCTCTTCCCCGAGCCCGGCGACCGCTTCTTCCCGCTGCACACGCCCAACGCGGTCCTGGTGGCCGCCGACGGCAGCTTCGAGGCGTACGCCGACCTCGACCCCGTCGCCGGCAGCTGCGCCCTGGTCGCCGTCCACCCCCGCCCGTCCGCGGTGGCCGGCGCCCTGGAGGGGCTGATGGCCACGGTGACCCGCGCGGGCGCGGACTACGCCGAGGCGCTGCTGCCGTTGGCCGACACCGAGGCCCTGGAGGTGTTCCTCGACTCGGGGTTCGTGCCGAGCGCGGTCTACCCGGCGATGCGCCGTATCCACGACCGCCTCCACGACTACGTGGTGCTGTCGCGCACCAGCCGTCAGATCGACTTCCGCACGACCGCCGTCAGCCCGCTGCTCCAGCCGTACCTCGGGGCCTACCTGAGTGCCTGGACCACCACCTACCTGCCCCTTCACGAGGTGTCCCGATGAAACCCCATCTCGCTCCCGTCGAGGTTCCCGATCCGGCGGCGCTCGGCCATGTGCAGCGGCTGTGCGACCTGGCGGAGCCGTACGCGCACGGCACCGCCGCCGACGAGCTGTTCGCCGCCGCGATGGCGGAGACCAACGCCTGGCACGCCCGCCGTTCCCGGTTCTTCGCCGACCTGCTGGAGGACCCGGCGGAGACTCCCGCTGCCGGCGTCGGGGAGGGGGTGAGCGCCCCGCTGGTGCCCGCCGCGTTCTTCAAGCGTCATGAGGTGCTGTCGATCCCGCGTGACGAAGTGTTCCTGCACCTGACCTCGTCCGGCACCACGGGCCAGAAGTCGCAGATGTTCTTCGACGAGTGGACCATCCGCTCGGCGCAGCGCATGGTGGCCCGGATCTTCGACCACTACGGCTGGATCACCCCCGAACAGCCGGTGAACTACCTGCTGTACAGCTACGAACCGGCGCCGTCGCTGAAGCTGGGCACGTCGTTCACCGACAACTACCTGTGCGACTTCGCCCCGGCCCGGCACACCACGCACGCGCTGCGGCACACCGGCACGGGCCACGAGTTCGACGTGAACGGCTGCATCGCCGCGCTCCAGCGGTACGCCGAGGACGACGTGCCGGTGCGCATCCTGGGCTTCCCCGCGTTCCTGTACTTCACCCTGGAGCGGATGCGGGCGACGGGCCTGCCGCCGCTGCGACTGCCCGAGGGTTCGCTGGTGGTGCTGGGCGGCGGCTGGAAGGGCCACGCCGACCGGCAGATCGGCAAGGACGCGTTCTACGCCGAGGTCACCGACCGCCTCGGCATCCCGGGGGACCGGGTCCGCGACACCTTCGGCTCCGTCGAGCACTGCGTGCCGTACGTCGAGTGCGCCGAGCACCGGCTGCACGTGCCCGTGTGGTCGCGTGCCGCCGTACGGGACACCGGGACGCTGCGCCCCCTGCCGTACGGGGAACGCGGCTTTCTGCACCTGGTCAGCCCCTACATCACCTCGGTGCCCGCGCACAGCGTGGTGATGGGCGACCTCGCGTCGCTGCACCCGGGCGCGGAGTGCCCGTGCCCGCTGTCCACCGACTGGTTCACCGTGCACGGCCGTGCCGGGGTGAGCCGCAACCGCAGTTGCGCGGTCGCCGCCGCCGAACTGATGAAGGGAATGTCGTGACCACCTCCGTACTCCACCTCTGGCAGGGCGAGTTCATCGACGAGGCCGAGGCCGGCCGGCGGCTCGCCGGGCTGCCGGAGGCGGCCGCGCGGGTCCTGACGCGTCCCCTGCCCACCGACGTGGTGCTCGGCGCCTGTGCGGCGGTCGCCCGTGACCTGGCCGATCCCGCGTCCGAGCTGTACGGCCGGCTGGCCGCGCACCTGCCCGCCGACGAGGCCGCGCCCGTCCTGGCCGAGGTGGCCGCCGCGCTCACCCGGGAGGCGCTGGAGCGCAA
>NZ_JBSGDB010000767.1:0-2659 GCF_053602155.1 Streptomyces sp. NPDC004561 | reverse complement strand
GATCCAGGAGTCCAAGCTCCGCGATCTCGCGTACGGGGACCGGGACTCCCTCGGCCTGTTCCAGCAGCGCCCGTCCCAGGGCTGGGGCAGCCCGGCGCAGATCCGCGATCCCGTCTACGCGTCGGGCAGGTTCTTCGACGCGCTGGTCAAGGTGCCGGACTACGTCGATCTGCCGGTCACCGTCGCCGCGCAGCAGGTCCAGCACAGTGGCTACCCGGAGGCCTACGCGCAACATGAGGACATGGCGGCGACGCTGGCCGACGTGCTCACGGGACAGGAAGGGCCCGCACTGAGCTGCACGGTGAGCGGGGCGGGCAAAGGGGGTGCGGACGCCGACCCGGCCGGCGGAGGGAGCGGCACCGACGATGCCGGGGCGGGGCGGCGGGGGAGCGGTGCGGCGGGTGTCGTGGCCCAGGGCGGCGGTGGTCTCGCCGCAACGGTCCGACGGGAGTTCGGCGGCGAGCCGGCCACCGTCCCCGCGACGGGCGACAGCGTCAGCTACCGGGTCACCGGGGCGGCCTCGGGCTGGTCCCTCGCCCTGTGGCTGGTCTGTCACGCCGGACCGCTGCACGTCACGTCGGTCACGTTCGACAACCGCCGCTGGAGCAGCGGCGCTTCGGACCATGGCTGGACGCACGTCCCGCCGGCGTCGGCCGAGTCCTCGACGGTGGCCGTGAGCGTGAGCTAGACCGCCGGGGCGGAGGACATGCGCGCCAATGTTTGCCTACTTGCGTGACTACGCAACTAACCGGTCTGTTTTCTCGTCTCACTGGTTGCAGTCGGGGGTGACGCTCGCCATGAGTCTGTCGTCCCGCGTTGAGATGAGCGAGAGCGAGTGTATGAGCCATCAGCAGGAACGCGCCATCGGCGCACGGGTGCGGCACGGCTCCGCGACGCCCGGGCGGGTGGTCCCGCAGGGCCGGGCCGGGGAGCGGATGCCCTCCGCCGCCGGTGTGCCCCGTGAGCGACGCTCGCTGCCGAGCGTGGGCGGCGCACCTCGTGCGGGACGGCCCGGGGGAGGGGTCATCGCGGCGATGCTGCTGGGGCCGTTGCTCCTGGGCTACGGGGTGGACACCCTGGTCGGCGGGGAGCCCGGCTGGGGCGTGGTGGCCGGAGCGTCGGTGGGCGCCCTGCTCGCGGCCCTGGCGGCGGTGCGTCGTCGCAGCCTGGGACTGGTGGCACCGCTGCCGGTCCTGGCCGTTGCCGTGGTCACGGCGGGTGCCGTGCTCACGTCCCACGGGCCGCCGGCCACGCGGCTGGTGCGGTGGGCGGTGGCGGTGTTCCCGGCGATGGCCGCGGCGGAGTGTGCGGTGGTCGTCGTGGCTCTGGCGGCAGCCGTGCTCCGGTCCAAGATGAGGAGGAGGGATCGTGCCTGAGAACATGCGACGCCGCTCCTACCGGGCCCCCTGGCTCCGCGTGCTGCGCGCGGCGGCGTGGGCGGCTTCGGCGGCCCTGCTGCTCGGCTGCGGTGCGACCTGGTACGCCTACCGGTCCCTGACAAACGGTCTCACCACCTCCGACGCGCTCGACGCGGTCCGCGGCAGGGCGCCCCGGCACCTGGACAGCTCGGTCAACCTGCTGCTCATAGGTCTGGACTCGCGCAAGGACATGAACGGCAACGACCTGCCACGGCAGTTCGTGCAGACCGAACTGCACGCCGGGTCGAGCGACATCGGCTACTACAACACCAACACCCTGATCCTCATGCACATCCCCGCCGGCGGCGGAAAGGTGCAGGCGTTCTCCATCCCGCGCGACGACTACGTGCCGACCCTGAACGGGGACGGCTCGCCCCAGGGCCACTTCAAGATCAAGGAGGCGTACGCCAACGCGTACACCACGGCCCACGACAAGTACACCGCCCAGGGCGTCAAGGGCGCGGATCTGGAGGCGAAGAGCCGTGAGGCCGGGCGGGAGGCGACGCTGGCGACGGTGCAGCAGCTCACCGGTATGCCCATCGACCACTTCGCCGAGGTCAACCTGCTCGGCTTCTACGACATCGCCAAGGTCCTGCAACCCATCACCGTCTGCCTCAAGCACCCGGTGAAGGACCGTTATTCGGGTGCCGACTTCCCCGCCGGCGTACAGAAGCTGAACGCCCGTCAGGCGCTGGCCTTCGTACGGCAGCGGCACGGGCTCGACGAGGGGGACCTGGACCGTACGCGCCGGCAGCAGGCGTTCATCTCCACGGTCACGCACCAGCTCAAGTCGGCGGGAGTATGGGGCAGTCCGTCGAAACTCCAGGGGCTGTTGGGCGTGGTGAAGAAGGACGTCGTCCTGGACAGCAGCTGGAACGTCCTCGACTTCGCGCAGCAGGCCCCGGACCTCACCGGTGGCAATGTCGTGTTCCACACCCTGCCCATCGAGGGCTTCGGGATCCGCAACCGTGAGGACGTCAACCTCGTGGATCCGGCGAAGATCAAGTCGATCGTGCAGCAGGCCTTCGGCCAGACCGGATCGCCGTCCCCGACGGCCGGCGGATCGTCGGCCGCTCCCGCCACGGTGGACGTCGTCAACGGCAACGGCGCCCGCGGCCTGGCCTCCGACGCGCTGTCGTCCCTGGTCACGCTCGGATACACGGCCGGTACGACGGGCAACACCGCTCCCCGGGCGGCGACGACCGTCCGCTACGGCCCCGGGGCACAGCAGGCGGCCCAGC
>NZ_JBSGDB010000766.1:0-2661 GCF_053602155.1 Streptomyces sp. NPDC004561 | reverse complement strand
GCTCGACGGCCTCCTCGGCGGTCCGGGCGGGCCGCTCCTCGGCGGTCGTGTCCTTCGTCTCGGCTGGCCCGGCTGGGGGTGCACCCCCGGCTGGGGCGGTCCCTGCTGGACACCTCCGGTCAGGGTGCCGAGGTCGTCGCCCTGCTCTCCGAAGAGGTGCCGCGGGACTACGGCGATGATCTTTCCGGTGCGCTGCGGCGGGCCCGGCGTGGGGGTGACGCCTACGCGGGGCGGTGGGCCGCGGAGGTCCGGCGGCTGCGGGCCGCCTCAGGGGATCTCTCCGGCCGGCCCGCCCGTGACCGTCGGCCACAGGCGACCGTCGAGGCAGGAGCGACCGCCCAACCCGAGAGTCGTGACCGCGCGTCGCGGGCCGGAACGGCTGCTTCTGAGCCCGCGCTTCCGGCCGGGTCGGACCGGCTCGCCGGGCTCGTCGGCGCGTTGGCGTTTCCCGAGCGGGTTGGGAAGTTGGACGGTGGGTCGTATCTGATGGCGTCCGGGACCCGGGCCGAGCTGGGCGAGGGGTCCGCGTTGCGGGGCGCGCCCTGGATCGTGGTGGCCGTCGCCGACCGGCCCGCCGGGAAGGGGCACGCGCGGGTGCGCCTGGGGGCCGCCGTGTCCGAGGACGTGGCGCGGGCCGCCGCCGGGTCGCTCCTGGACGAGCGGGAGGAGGTGCACTGGGCCGACGGGGACGTCGTGGCCCGGCGTGTCGAGCGGCTGGGGGCGATCGAGCTGGCCGTACGCACCCTGAAGGACGCCGACCCGGCCCTCGTACGCGCCGCCCTGCTGGAAGGGCTCCGGCAGGAGGGGCTCGGGCTGCTGCGCTGGTCGCCGGAGGCGGAGGTGCTGCGGCAGCGGCTGGCGTTCCTGCACGCGCGCCTCGGGGAGCCGTGGCCGGAGGTGTCGGACGAGTCGCTGCACGCGCGCGTGGAGGAGTGGCTGGAGCCGGAGCTGAGCCGGGCCCGGCGGCGGTCCGATCTCGCGCGGATGGACGCCGGGCAGGCGCTCACGCGGCTGCTGCCCTGGGCGAGCGGGGAGGCGGGTCGGCTGGACGAGCTGGCGCCCGAGCGGATCACCGTGCCGAGCGGGTCCAGGATCCGGATCGACTATCGGGATCCGGAGCGGCCGGTGCTCGCGGTGAAGCTGCAGGAGATGTTCGGGCTGCAGCGGACGCCGGCCGTGGCGGGGGTGCCGCTGCTCGTGCATCTGCTGTCCCCCGCCGGGCGGCCCGCCGCCGTCACGGCCGACCTGGCCTCCTTCTGGAAGGACGGTTACCAGGGCGTGCGGGCGGAGCTGCGCGGCCGGTATCCGAAGCATCCGTGGCCCGAGGACCCGGCGGCCGCCGAGCCCACCCGGCACACCAGCGCGCGGCTCAGGCGCTGACCGGTTCGGGCTCCGTCGCCTGCGCGGGCGCCGGGTCCCCGGGCCGGCGGGCGCGGGCCTCCAGCCAGAGCGAGAGCGCGAGGAGCAGCAGGCCGAGGACCAGGGAGCCCCAGGGGACGTACGAGGTGAGCATCAGGACGAGGGTGCGGTTGTGCTCGACGAGGGCGACCGTGTGCTCGATGTAGTCCTCGCGCATCTTCACGTCCCCGGCGAAAGCCGTGACCCTGGCCCGGCCCCCGAGCAGGGTGCCGCCGCGCAGTTCCTCCTTGTGGACCTCCTCGCCGTAGACGGGTGCTCCGGTGACCGGTTCGACCCAGAACCTGCGCACGGTGGTGTACCAGCGGGTGGTGCCGGTCCTGGCGACCGACTCAGGGGTGATGCCCTGGACCGGCATGGTCTTCGGCATGGGGACCTTGGTCCAGGGGATCGTCTGCTCGAAGTAGTAGACCTCCAGCCCGCGGAAGGTCCGAGTGCCCTTGTAGTGGATGGGGTTGGTGGTACGCGTCTGCGCGTCGAAGTACTCGTAGTCCCGTTTCTGGGTCAGGAAGGGCCACTTGAACTCGATGCCCTCCCGCCTGACCGGGTCGCCGTCGACCGTCTCGCCGGTGGCGTGCACGGGGGCCTGGCTGTGCGCGTCGAAGATGTAGCGCTCGGGGACGCGGGAGACCATCTTGCCGTCGGGGCCCTGGACGTAGGACAGGCTGTCCCAGACCACGACCGGGCGGCCCGCCGTCCTCTCGATCCGCCGCGCGGCTTCCACATCGCCCTTGAGCGTCTGCACGATGGTGACCTTGGAGACCTTCTTCGCGCGCATGGTGCCGTAGTCGAGGAGGGTGGCGCCCTTGGCCTCCAGGACCATGTCCTGGTACTGGTTCGCGGGGATCCTGGCCAGGCGCGGGAAGGCGTACCAGCGCAGCAGCGGGGACAGTGCCGCGCAGAACACGGCACAGGCGAGCAGGACCAGGCTTGCCGTGCGGCGCATTCCGGCCTCCCTCCCGGACGGGCGCGGCTACGGGTGCGAGGGCACCGTCGTCAGCAGCGGCTTGGGGGACGTCCGGCCCGACGGCGAGCCCGTCGCGCTGATCGTGAGGACCAGGGCGAACGCGAGGGCGAGACCGGTCGCGGCGGCGATCAGGGCGCGCATGCGGGGCCTCCCGGCGGGCGGTCGATGTCCTGACGGCTTTCTGATGGAGCGTCAGGTTCGGCACCGTAGCAACGGGCGGGCGAGATGAGAACAGCGGTGCACGCACGAACGAGGGCGCCCTCCCCGCCGGAGCGGGG
>NZ_JBSGDB010000765.1:0-2676 GCF_053602155.1 Streptomyces sp. NPDC004561 | reverse complement strand
GGCGCGGCCGCCGTACTCGTCAACACCTTCGTCACCGTCCCGGGCAAGCTGCGCCGCGCCGGGCACGGGATGTTCATGTCCCCGGACGAGGTCCTGGACATCGCCCGCAAGGGCGCCGCCCTCGGCTGCAAGGAAGCCCTGATCACCCTCGGCGACAAGCCCGAGGACCGCTGGCCCGAGGCGCGCGAGTGGCTCGACGCGCACGGCTACGACGACACCATCGCCTACGTCCGCGCCGTCTCGATCCGCATCCTGGAGGAGACGGGTCTGCTGCCCCACCTCAACCCGGGCGTGATGACGTGGACGGACTTCCAGCGCCTCAAGCCCGTCGCGCCGAGCATGGGCATGATGCTGGAGACGACCGCGACCCGCCTGTGGTCCGAACCCGGCGGCCCGCACCACGGTTCCCCGGACAAGGAACCGGCCGTACGGCTCAGGGTGCTGGAGGACGCCGGCCGGTCCTCGGTCCCCTTCACCTCCGGCCTGCTGATCGGCATCGGCGAGACGTACGAGGAGCGCGCGGAGTCCCTGTTCGCCCTCCGCAAGGTCTCCCGGGCCTACCACGGCATCCAGGAGCTGATCATCCAGAACTTCCGCGCCAAGCCGGACACGGCGATGCGCGGCATGCCGGACGCCGAACTCGACGACCTGGTCGCCACGGTGGCCGTCGCCCGGCACATCATGGGCCCGAGCGCCTGCCTCCAGGCCCCGCCGAACCTGGTCGACTCCGAGTACGAGCGGCTGATCGGCGCCGGCATCGACGACTGGGGCGGGGTGTCGCCCCTGACCATTGACCACGTCAACCCCGAACGCCCCTGGCCGCAGATCGAGGAGCTGGCGTCGAGGTCCGCGGCGGCCGGCTTCCGGCTGCGCGAACGCCTGTGCGTCTACCCGGAGTTCGTGACCCGCGGTGAGCCCTGGCTGGATCCGCGGCTGCGCCCGCACGTGAGCGCGCTGGCCGATCCGGAGACGGGCCTGGCCCTCCCGGACGCGACCGTCGAGGGCCGCCCGTGGCAGGAGCCGGAGGAGGCCTTCGTGCCGAGGGGCCGTACGGACCTGCACCGAACGATCGACACCGACGGCCGCAGCGCCGACCGGCGCGACGACTTCGACGAGGTGTACGGCGACTGGGCGGCCCTGCGCGAGGCGGCCGCCCCCGGCATGGCGCCGGAGCGCATCGACACCGACGTCCGCCAGGCCCTGCGCACGGCGGCCGACGACCCCACACGGCTGACCGACGCCGAGGCCCTGGCCCTGCTGCACGCGGACGGCCGGGCGCTGGACGCGCTGTGCCGGGTGGCCGACGACGTACGCCGCTCGGCGGTCGGCGACGACGTGACGTACATCGTCACCCGCAACATCAACTTCACCAACGTCTGCTACACGGGCTGCCGCTTCTGCGCCTTCGCCCAGCGCAGGACCGACGCCGACGCCTACACGCTCTCGCTGGAGCAGGTGGCCGACCGCGCCCGGCAGGCCTGGGACGTCGGCGCGGTCGAGGTGTGCATGCAGGGCGGCATCCACCCCGACCTGCCCGGCACGGCCTACTTCGACATCGCGAAGGCGGTCAAGGAACGCGTCCCCGGCATGCACGTCCACGCCTTCTCCCCGATGGAGGTGGTGAACGGCGCCACCCGCACCGGCATGCCGGTCCGCGAGTGGCTGTCCGCCGCCAAGGAGGCCGGCCTGGACACCATCCCCGGCACTGCGGCGGAGATCCTGGACGACGAGGTCCGCTGGGTCCTGACCAAGGGCAAGCTGCCCGCGGCCACCTGGACCGAGGTGATCAGGACGGCCCACGAGCTGGGCATCCGCTCGTCCTCCACGATGATGTACGGCCATGTCGACCAGCCCCGCCACTGGCTGGGCCATCTGCGCACGCTCGCCGGGATCCAGCGCGAGACCGGCGGCTTCACGGAGTTCGTGACGCTCCCGTTCATCCACACCAACGCGCCGGTGTACCTGGCGGGCATCGCACGGCCCGGCCCGTCCATGCGGGACAACCGGGCGGTGACGGCGATGGCCAGGCTGCTGCTGCACCCTTATATCCCGAACATCCAGACGAGCTGGGTCAAACTGGGCACCGAGGGCGCGGCGGAGATGCTCCGCTCCGGCGCGAACGACCTGGGCGGCACCCTCATGGAGGAGACGATCTCGCGCATGGCGGGGTCCTCCTACGGCTCCTACAAGTCCGTACGGGACCTGGTGGCCGTGGCGGAGGCGGCCGGCCGCCCGGCGAAGCCCCGCACCACGCTCTACGGCGAGGTCCCCGAGGAGCGGCGGCGGACGGCCGAGGCGTCCGACGGGCACCTGCCGGATCTGCTGCCCGTGCTGGACTGAGTACGATGATCCGACCCCCGACCCGAGCGGGGGCCCCGTAGCGGAGGAGATGCGTACCCGTGGCTGCCCGACTGCCCTCGTGGGCCTGGGTCACCGGACTGACGGCGGGAGCGACCGCGGCGGTCGTCGCCCTCGCCGTACAGGCGGACCACGGGTCGCATCCCACGGCCGCCGTGGCGAAGCCCGGCGCCTCGGCGTCGGCGCGCGCCCACGCGTCCACGAAACCGAAGGCGCCGGCTGTACCACTCCTCGTTCACCGACCGGCTGGTGGCGAAGTTCGCGCTGCCGACCACCGGCTGGCGCGGTGCGCCGCACTGACGGACCTGCACTCGGCCG
>NZ_JBSGDB010000764.1:0-2680 GCF_053602155.1 Streptomyces sp. NPDC004561 | reverse complement strand
GGCCCGCTCAGGAAGTCGGCCTGGAGCCGCCTGCCCGAGTGGTCGAGCAGGGCCATGAGCAGCCCGGTGCGATCGCCGAAGCGCCGGAAGACCGTGCCCTTGCCGACCTGGGCCGCCACCGCGACCGCCTCCATGGTGACCCCGTCCACCCCGCGCTCCGCGATCAGGCGGGCGGCGGCCTCCAGCAGCCGGGCCCGGTTGCGGGCCGCGTCGGCACGCAGGCACGGCTCGTCGGGAGCCGTCCCGAGCTCCAGCAACCGGGGCGCGCCGGAAGGCTCCTCGGGCGTCGGGAAGGGCGGCAGCGGGCGGGACATGAAGACAGCGTAAAGCACCGGGAACAAAAATGGACCGCGGTCCGGTTACGGTGGTAGAAAGTTAAACGGACCCCGGTCCGGATCGTAAACGGTTCAGCCCCCTTGGAGTCACCATGTCTGTTCGCATCCTCGCGCTCGTCGGCAGCCTCCGCGCCGCCTCCACCAACCGCCAACTCGCCGAGGCGGCGATGAAGCTCGCGCCGGAGGGCGCCGAGGTCGTGCTCTACGAGGGTCTGGCCGACATCCCCTTCTACAACGAGGACCTCGACGTCGAGGGCGCCGTCCCGGCCGCGGCCGCCGAGCTGCGCGCCGCCGCCCAGGCCGCCGACGCGTTCCTGCTGATCTCCCCCGAGTACAACGGCACCATCCCGGCCGTCCTGAAGAACGCCATCGACTGGCTGTCCCGCCCGTACGGCGCCGGCGCCTTCGGCGGCAAGCCCGTCGCCGTCGTCGGCACCGCCTTCGGCCAGTACGGCGGCGTGTGGGCGCACGACGAGACCCGCAAGTCCGTGGGCATCGCCGGTGGCAAGGTGATCGAGGACATCAAGCTGTCGATCCCCGGCTCCCTGAGCCGCTTCGCCGAGACCCACCCGGTCGACGACGCCGAGGTCGCCGCCCAGCTGACCGAGGTCGTGGCGCGCCTGCACGGCGACGTGACCGAGCCCGCCGCCGCCTGACCCGTACCCGCCCGAAGGGGCCGGAGCCCGTCGGCTCCGGCCTCTTCGCGTCGTATCCGGAGCGCGTTCGCGGTCAGCCGGAGACCAGCCGCTCGGCCAGCGCGCTGCGCCGGTACAGCACCCGCCGGCCGTCGCGGGCCCGGGTCACCAGGCCGGTGCCGGCCAGCACCCGCAGATGCTGGGAGACGGCGCTCGGGGTCACGCCGAGGCGCCGGGCGAGTTCCACGGTGGGCAGGGGTTCGGCGAGCAGCCGCAGCAGGGTGGTGCGGGGCGCGCCGAGCAGCGCGGTGAACGCGGAGGCGTCCGGCGCGGGCGGCCGTTCCCACAGGGTCGCGGTGCCCCGGCCCGGATAGGCGAGCATGGGCGCGGCCTCGGCGCTGATGGGCGGCGCCGGCTTGTGCGCGAACACCGACGGGACCAGCCGCAGGCCCCGCCCCGCGCCCGCCACCTCGTACGCCCTCGGCGCGGGTGCCCGCAGCCGCCTCAACACCGCCTACATGACCTGCGCCTACCTGGCGGCAGCCTCGGCTCCTGGCTCGGCGCCCACGCCTTCGCGCGCTGCGGCTGGGCCGGGGTGTGCGGCTTGGTCGCCCTGCTGACCCTGCTGGGTCTGCTGCGGCACCGGGGGGCGCGGTCCGCGCCGCGCACGGCTTCCGGGACGGGTCGGGGGTATGCGGACGATGATCGTGCACGGAGCGCCGTGTGAGTCACCAGAGGAGGAGCCGTGCCGTTGGTCCCGCCCCCGTTCGACCCGGAGCTGGCCGCGTCCCTCGAACAGATCGAGGACGTGGCCGAGCCCGGGTTCAGCATGGACGACATCGACACCGCCAGGCGGTACGCGGGCGACGAGCTGCTGCCGCTGCTGGACCTCACGATGGGCGGCGCCTTCGAGGTGGCGGACCACGCGGTGCCCGGGCCGGCGGGCGCCCCGCACGTCTCGCTGCTGGTCTGCCGCCCGGCGTCCGCCACGGCCACGGCCCCGCTGCCGGTGATCTACCACGTGCACGGCGGCGGCATGATGATCGGCACCAACCGGGCCGGCGTGGACGCGGCGCTGGGCTGGGCGCGCGAGCTGGGCGCGGTGGTGGTGTCGGTGGAGTACCGGCTCGCGCCCGAGCACCCGCACCCGGCGCCGGTCGAGGACGCGTACGCGGGCCTGGTGTGGACCGCTGAGCACACGGCGGAGATCGGCGGCGACCCGGACCGGATCGTAGTCGCGGGCGCCAGCGCGGGCGGCGGCCTGACCGCGGCGCTCGGCCTGCTCGCCCGGGACCGGCGGGGCCCGCGGCTCCTCGGCCAGCTGCTGATGTCCCCGATGCTGGACGACCGCAACGACACCTTCTCCAGCCACCAGATGGCCGGCGTCGGCCTCTGGGACCGCACCGCCAACGAGACCGCCTGGACGGCGCTGCTGGGCGACCGCCGGGGCGGCCCCGACGTCTCCCCCTACGCGGCCCCCGCCCGCGCCGCCGACCTGTCGGGGCTGCCCCCGGCCTACCTCGACGTCGGCTCGGCCGAGACCTTCCGGGACGAGGTCGTCGGCTACGCCTCCCGCGTCTGGCAGGCCGGCGGCGACGCCGAACTCCACGTCTGGCCGGGCGGCTTCCACGGCTTCGACGCCCTCGCCCCCGACGCCGCCCTCTCCCGGGCGGCCCGGGCGGCCCGCGTCGCCTGGCTGCGACGCCTGCT
>NZ_JBSGDB010000763.1:0-2689 GCF_053602155.1 Streptomyces sp. NPDC004561 | reverse complement strand
GCGCGCCGGGAACGCCGTCAGCCTGTCGGCCTACCTGGAGGAGCGGTTCGAGGACCGCACCCGGTCGCTCCGGATGGTCTCGGCGGCGGTCACGCTCGTGTTCTTCACCGTCTACGTCGCCAGCGGGCTGGTGGCGGGCGGCCTGCTGTTCGGGCACATCTTCGGCGCGAACTTCCGGCTCGGGCTGGCCCTGACCGCCCTGGTGATCGTCGTCTACTCGTGCCTGGGCGGATTCCTGGCCGTGAGCCTCACCCACGTCATGCAGGCCACGCTGATGTTCCTCGCCCTGCTCGTGCTGCCCGTCGTCGGCATCGCGGCGCTCGGCGGCTTCGGAACGCTCCGCGACTCCCTCAACAGCAGGACACCCGGCCTCCTGGACATGGGTGCCAAGGTCGACTTCACGGACGGACGGTGGTCGGCGGGCGGCGGATCGCTCGGCGCCGTCGCGATCGTCTCGCTGCTCTCCTGGGGCCTCGGCTATTTCGGCCAGCCGCACATCCTGGCCCGCTTCATGGGCATCCGGAGCACCGGTGCCGTCCCGGCGGCCCGGCGTATCGAGACCGGGTGGGTCATCGTCGTACTGGCCGGCGCCACGTTCGTCGGCCTGCTGGGCATCGCGCAGTCCGGCACTCCGCTCCACGACCCGCAGACGGTGTACATCAGCCTCAGCCGGGCGCTGTTCAATCCCTGGGGCGCCGGGGTGATGCTGATCGCCGTCCTCGCCGCGATCATCTCGACCGCCGACTCCCAGCTCCTCGTGTCGTCCGTCGCCCTCACGGAGGACTTCTACCGCGCGTTCCTCAACCGGCGCGCCTCGGACACGGCACTGGTGTGGGTGGGACGCGCCGCCGTCGTGGTCGTGACACTGGTGGCCTTCGTGATCGCGCTCAGGGGCGGCGGACTGCTGGGCATCGTCGCCTACGCCTGGGCGGGTTTCGGGGCCGCTTTCGGCCCGGTCGTCCTGCTCTCGCTCTACTGGCCGCGCATGACCTGGGCCGGAGCCATGGCCGGGATCGTGTCCGGCGCGGCCACGGTGCTCCTGTGGAAGGAGATCAACGCGCACCTCGGCCCCTTCCGGTCGGGCATCTACGAGATGGTCCCGGGCGTCCTGGTCGCCACCGCCGCCGCACTGGTCTTCGGCAGGTTCGTCGGCCGGCCACCGAAACGCGCCTTCTGGCGGATGCCGGGCGGCGGGGTGAGCCAGCTGATGCTCACCCCCTTCCTCACCCACGCGCCGGTCGGCATCGCCGTCCTCGACACGGATCTGCGGTACGTCTGGGTGAACGAGCCGCTCGACCGCCAGATCCCCCTGAAGCGGCGGCTGGGGCGGCGGATGGCGGACGTACTGCCGGACGCCGAGGCCGAGGCCTTCGAGGAGAAGATGCGCGAGGTCCTGGCGACCGGCGCTCCGGTCATGGACTACGAGTACCGCGGCGCCGGCTACGCGGTGCACGACCGAAGCCGCGCGATCTCCGCCTCCTTCTTCGCGATGAAGGACCGCCACGGCCGGAACGCGGGTGTCTGGTACATGGTCATCGACATCACCGAGCGCTGGCGGGCCCAGGAACGCCTGGCCCTGCTCAACGACGCCGCCGCCCGCATCGGCAGCACCCTGGACGTGACACGGACCGCGCAGGAACTGGCCGACGACGCGGTGCCGGCCGTCGCCGACTTCGTCGCCGTGGACCTGCTGGACTCGGTCATGAGCGGCGAGGAGCCGGCACCCGGGCCGGTCGGCATGGCGCCCGTCATCCGCCGTGCGGCGCAGCAGTCGGTGCGGGCGGGCTGCCCCGAGTCGACGCTGGCCGTGGGGGAGACGGTCCGGCGCGCCCCCGCGTCGCCCGTGACCCGCTGTCTGCTGGAGAGCAGGACCCTGGTCGAACGGATCCTGGACCAGACCAACAGCCCGTGGGTGACCGAGGACGAGTCGCTGGGCGCCTCCATGCGCGACTACGGCTGCCGCTCGGTGATGGTGGTTCCGGTGCGGGCACGCGGCGTCACCCTGGGCGCGGCGACGTTCGCGCGGTCCCGGCGGCTCGGCCCCTTCGAGGAGGACGACGTACGTCTCGCCGAGGAACTCGTCTCGCGCGCGGCGGTGTGCATCGACAACGCCCGCCGTTTCACCCGCGAGCGCAGGGCCGCCCGGTCCATGCAGCGCTACCTGCTGCCGCAGGACCTCACGGGAGGATCCGCTCTGGAGGTGGCCTCGTGGTACCTCCCGGCGGACGCCCCCAGCGGTGTGGGCGGCGACTGGTTCGACGTGATCCCGCTCTCCGGAGCACGGGTCGCACTGGTCGTCGGCGACGTGGCCGGGCACGGCATCAACGCGGCGGCCACGATGGGGCGCCTGCGCGTCGCCGTACGCACGCTCGCCAACCTCGACCTGTCCCCGGACGAGCTGCTGGCCCGCCTCGACGACCTGGTCATCGGCCTCATGGGGGCGCACGCCACCGATGCTCCGACGGCGACCGACAACGATGCGTCGGGCACCGCGTTCCTGGGCGCCACCTGCCTGTACGCCGTCTACGACCCGGTCAGCGGGCGGTGCACCCTGGCGCGGGCCGGCCACCTCCCCCCGGTGATCGTCGGCCCCGACGGCGGCTCCGACATCCTGGACCTGCCCGCGGGCCCGCCGCTCGGCCTCGGCTACCTGCCGTTCCAGTCCGTCGAACTGGAGCTGGCCGAGGGC
>NZ_JBSGDB010000762.1:0-2692 GCF_053602155.1 Streptomyces sp. NPDC004561 | reverse complement strand
GCCGGCCTCGGCCAGCACCGCCTCGACGTGACGGTGCTCGGCCTCCAGCGCGGCGATCTGGTTGGGGAAGTCCCCGGCCAGGGCGGGGAACAGGCGTCCGCGGCGGCGGTGGTCGCCTCGGCGAGGGCCAGGGCGGCCCGTTCGGCGGGGGTGAACAGCTCGGTGTCCCGCCAGGCGGCGAGCACGCCGAGACGCCGCGGGGTGTCGCCGGCGCGCAGCGCTGCCCGGGTGTGCACGTGCAGACAGTAGGCACAGCCGTTGATCTGCGACACGCGGAGGTTGACCAGCTCCACGAGGGTGCGGTCGAGCCCGGCCTCGGCGGCGACCGCCCGGACCGCCTCGGAGGTCTGCACCAGGGCGTGGTACGCCTTGGGGCTCTGCTTGTCGACGAAGATCCGCCGGGTGGTGCCGGCCGGTACGAGACTGGTCAACCTGGACTCCTCCGGGTGCCGCCGCCGGGGCCCCGCCCTTACAGGTGCGCGGTGCCGTCGCCGGGGCTATGATCGCAGCATAGTTGTTGAATATAAAACTATCATGGATGGGAGGTGGGCTCGGGTGAGCAACACCGAGACGAGGCCCGCCGAGCTGCGGTGCGGCTCCGAGGAACACCGTACGGAACCCGCGGCCCCGGTGGAGGTGCTCGCGCCGCGCGACGTGCCGCTCGGCGGACCGCGCGCGATGACCGTGCGGCGCACCCTGCCCCAGCGGGCCCGCACGCTGATCGGCGCCTGGTGCTTCGCCGACCACTACGGCCCCGACGACGTCTCCCGTACCGGTGGCATGGACGTCGCCCCGCACCCGCACACCGGGCTGCAGACCGTGAGCTGGCTGTTCAGCGGGGAGATCGAGCACCGTGACAGCCTGGGCAGCCACGCCCTGGTCCGGCCCGGCGAGGTGAACCTCATGACCGGCGGGCACGGCATCAGCCACTCGGAGGTCTCCACGCCCGGCACCACCGTGCTGCACGGCGTCCAGCTGTGGGTCGCCCTGCCCGAGGAACACCGGCACACCGGCCCGGACTTCGAGCACCACGTGCCCGAACCGGTACGGCTCGACGGCGCCGTCGTCCGGGTCTTCCTGGGTTCCCTCGCCGGCTCCGTCTCCCCCGTCCGCACCTTCACCCCGCTGCTCGGCGCCGAGATCACCCTGGATCCGCACGCCGCCCTCACCCTGGCCGTCGACCCCGCCTTCGAGCACGGAGTCCTCGTCGACCAGGGCGACGTCCGCGCCGCCGGCACCCTGCTGCGGCCGGCCGAGCTGGGTTATGTGCCCGAGGGCTCCGGGACCCTCCACCTCGTCAACGAGTCCGGCGCCCCGGCACGCGTCGTCCTGCTCGGCGGGCCTCCGTTCGGCGAGGAGATCGTGATGTGGTGGAACTTCATCGGCCGCAGCCACGAGGACATCGCCCAGGCCCGCGAGGACTGGATGACGGGGACCCGTTTCGGTGAGGTCAAGGGGTACGACGGCGACCGGCTGCCCGCACCGGAACTGCCGCACGTACCCCTGAAGCCGCGGGGAAGGGCGCGCTGAGACCGGAACGGGTCGCCTCGGCGGCCCGGGCCGCGGCGGATCCTGGGCGCGTGACCAAGCGGCTCCTCGGAACGTTGCCGCGCGTGTCTCAGTGGGACGGCGGGGCGTGGGATCCGTCGGCGGTGCAGCCGTCGGCGTGGTCGAGCGCGGCGTCGGGCATTCCGTCGGCATGCCAGGAGGGCACGAAGGAGAGCGGCAGCGGCGGGACCTGCCAGCCCGCGGCCGCCCACTGCACGAACCGGTACGCGGTCAGCTCGGCGCCGTCGACGGACCGGCCCGTGAGCACGGCGGCGATCTCCCGGTGGGCGTTGCCGCGGGCGCCGAGCGTGCCGTGGAACCCCTCGATCTCGACGGTGGTCGCGTCCGACAGGTGCCCGGGCGGGACCGCGGCCGCGCCGGCGGTGGGCAGCAGGGCGACCACCCTCACGTGGGGCAGCGGGCAGAGCATCGTGTCGCGGTACCACGGCGCGTTGTGCATGACCGAGCGCACAAACGGTTCATCAGCACTCACCGTGGGGCCCGTCTTCAGCCGGGAGAGAGCCGTCAGCATGCGCATCTCCCAGCCCAGCCCGATCCCCCAGCCCCGGTCCGCCGCGGGTAGTGGACACGGGCCGGCCGCACCAGGGGGCTGAGCAGGACCAGCGTGTCCACGTACGCGTGGGGGTGGCCGTGCAGATAGGCGCGGGCGACGAAGGTGCCCGCGCTCTGCGCGACGATCGCCACGCTGCGGCCGCTGCGCCGGTGCAGCGTCTCGACCTGCCGGGCGAGCCGGTCGGCCAGCACCCGCAGTGACTGGTGGGTGGCGTCCGGCCCGTACGGCAGGGGGGCGCCGTCGGGGTACTGGCCGCGGAAGGAGAAGAACGTGACATCGAGCGAGGACGGATGGCCGGGCATCCTGGTGCCCGTGTAGCTGCTTCCGTACCCCTGGAGGTGGAGAACCTGCCGGCCGCCGGTCGAGGAGAGCCGGTCCGCGCCCTTGGTACTGACGGGCGGGCCGGGCGGAGACAAATCTGCTGACCGGCTGACGACCTGAACGCCCGGGGCATGAACGCCCGAGGCAAGGGCCGCGAGGCGGTGACCGCGGCGGTGTCGACCGCGGCCACGCTTCGCTCAGTATCCGAACCCTGGCACTGAGGCACCGGTCGAAGCGCGTAGGGTAAGG
>NZ_JBSGDB010000761.1:0-2692 GCF_053602155.1 Streptomyces sp. NPDC004561 | reverse complement strand
GCCCGGCGTCGGCACGGCGACCGCCCGCACCCTGTGCGAGTACGGCCTGGACACCCTGGGCCGGGTCGCCGCCGCGCCGCCGTCCACGCTCCAGCGGCTGATCGGCGCGAAGGCGGGCCGAGAGCTGCGCGAGAAGGCGAGCGGCGTCGACCGGGGCCGGGTCGTCCCGAACTCCGTGTCGCGGTCCCTGGCCGCCGAACGGCCCTTCGACACCGACGAACTGGATCCCGACCGGCACCGCGGGGCGCTGCTGTCCGCCGCCGAGGAACTGGGCGCCCGGCTGCGCGCGGTGGGGAAGGTCTGCCGCACCCTGACCCTCACCGTGCGCTACGCCGACCTCCCCCGCTCTTCGACCACCCGCAGCCGCGCCCTGAAGGAGCCGACCGCGCACTCGGCGGCCCTGAGCAGGGCGGCCTACGGCATGTACGAGGCGCTCGGCCTCCAGCGTGCCCGGGTCCGCGCCCTCGCCCTGCGCGCCGAGGGCCTGACCCCCGCCGAGCAGGCCTCCTACCAGCTCACCTTCGATCCGGTGGACGAGAAGGTCCGCCGGATCGAGGAGGTCGCGGACCGCGCGCGAGCGAAGTTCGGGCCGCGGGCGGTGATGCCCGGGAGGCTGGCGGCCCGGTCCGGTGCGGACGGGGTCAGTTGGCCCACGGCGGCGTGATGCGGGTGCCGTCCGCCAGTTCGGCCGTCAGGCCGACGGAGGTGGTGACCCAGGAGATCGCCGTGTGACCGGTCGGGTTCTCCACGGCCAGGGTCGAACCGGCGTTCACGATCACCGTGTCGCCCGCGGAGACGCGCTCGGTGCGGTCGTCGAGGGTGATGAGCAGGTCGCCGACGAGCAGATGGAAGATCTCCTCGCGGCTGACGGTGTGGGCGGGCGCCCGGGTGCCGGCCGGGATCTCGCCGCGCCAGGCGCACAGCTCCCCGCTGCCGGTGAGCGGGGTGGCGTACGAGACGAAGCGGGCGCCGTGGATCTCGTGGGTCGTGGCCTCGGAGGAGCGGACGAAGGGCATGGTGGTCTCCGTTCATATGGTCAAGTAGCTTGACCATATAGTCAGGCTGCTTGACCAAAACGTCAAGGGTGTTTCAATGCCTCCGTGCAGAACTCCGAAGCCATGGCCCTGTCCGCCAGCCTGCTCGCCGCGGCGGGCGATCTCACGCATCGCATCCACGACGGGGTGGTGGCCCGCGGCTTCACCGATCTGCGGCCCGCGCACGGCTTCGCCTTCGCGCGACTCGCCCCGGACGGGGCCACCGTCACCGAACTGGCCGCGCATCTCGGCGTGACCAAGCAGGCGGCGAGCCAGCTGGTGGACGAGATCGTCCGCAAGGGGTACGCCGAACGGCGGCCGCACCCGCAGGACGCGCGGGCCCGGCTGATCGTGCTGACCGAGCGCGGGTGGGCCTGCACCCGGGCGGCGGAGGAGGCGGCCGCCGGGGTGGTCGGGGAATGGGTCGAACTCCTTGGCGAGAGTGAAGTGCGCGCGTTGTGGGCGGGTTTGGCGCGGATCACGCCCTATGGTCCGATGCGGCCTGCCTGGTGACGTTTCGTCAGCGCGCCGGTGTGGCTCTGGTTATCACTGGAAGTTTTTACTCGCGCGTAACTTCACACTTGCACTACTCGCCCGTAACTTGACGAGTGAACAGCATCCTCGTGATCCGGATCACAGGGACAGGCCGTCGTACCTCCCTTGAGCCGCAAGGAGATCACCCGATGCTGCCCTGGAAACGAGTGCTCAGACCCCTCGCCGCCCTGCTCCTGACAGCCGTCGTCGCCGCCGTCCCCGCCGCCACCGCCCACGCCGACACCGCCCCGAGCCGGGGCTGGAACGACTGGTCCTGCAAGCCCTCCGCCGCCCACCCCCGCCCCGTCGTCCTCGTCCACGGCACCCTGGGCAACTCGGTCGACAACTGGCTCTCCCTCGCCCCCTACCTGGAGACCCGCGGATACTGCGTCTTCTCCCTCGACTACGGCCAGCTGACCGGCGTCCCCCTCTTCTACGGCCTCGGCCCCATCGACCGGTCGGCCGCGCAGCTGTCCGCCTTCGTGGACAAGGTGCTCAGCGCGACCGGAGCCGCCAAGGCCGACCTGGTCGGTCACTCCCAGGGCGGCCTGATGCCCCGTTACTACCTGAAGTTCCTCGGCGGAGCGGACAAGGTCGGCGCGCTCGTCGGCATCGCACCCGACAACCACGGCGCCACCCTGAGCGGACTCGCCAACCTGCTGCCGTACTTCCCCGGCGCCGCCGACCTGATCAAGGCGACCACCCCCGGCCTCGGCGACCAGATCCCCGGCTCCGACTTCCTCACCAAGCTCAACGCGGGCGGCGACACCGTTCCCGGCGTGCACTACACGGTCATCGCGACGAAGTACGACGAGGTGGCCACCCCATGGCGCAGCCAGTACCTGAGCGGCTCGGACGTCCACAACGTCCTGCTCCAGGACCTGTGCTCGCTCGACCTCTCCGAACACGTGGCGATCGGCCTGTTCGACCGGATCGCCTTCCACGAGGTCGCCAACGCCCTCGACCCGGCCCACGCCACCGCCACCACCTGCGCCTCGGCCCTCAGCTGACCGCCGCCGGGGGCGGGGCGGCGCCTCCCCGCCCGCAGCCGGCCCCGACCCCCCCCCCCCCCCCGCTACCCGGCGCCGCCGCCCCCCCCCAACCCACCACCAGCCCCGGCCCCC
>NZ_JBSGDB010000760.1:0-2699 GCF_053602155.1 Streptomyces sp. NPDC004561 | reverse complement strand
TCGACGGCACGCGGGTCGAGGAGCTGCCGTACTCGCAGAGCGACTTCCACCACGCGAAGCCGGTCTACGAGACGCTGCCGGGCTGGAAGCGGTGGATGGGGGTGGTTTCGAGTGATCGGGCGCACAGGTGCGGGGCCCGGTTTGACCCCCTCGGCCGTGAACCGTAACCTTGACCGTCGGCGTGTGACTGAGCGCGCCACATCCCCGTAAACCTCTTCCTCCCGGACGCAAGGCTGGCCGGGAGAGGTCGCCCATGGTCTTTCCAGGCGGCTGGCCTGCGGGGGTGCCGTTCCCGAGCGAAAGAGAGATCCGCGTGTACGCCATCGTGCGCAGCGGTGGTCGCCAGCACAAGGTTGCTGTCGGCGACATCGTTGAGGTTGACAAGATTTCCACTGCCAAGGTTGGCGACACGGTCGAGCTCTCGACCCTGCTCGTTGTCGACGGCGACGCTGTGACCAGCGACCCGTGGGTGCTGGCCGGCATCAAGGTCCAGGCCGAGGTCGTGGACCACCACAAGGGCCAGAAGATCGACATTCTGCGCTACAAGAACAAGACCGGCTACCGCCGTCGTCAGGGCCACCGCCAGCAGTACACGGCGATCAAGGTCACGTCGATCCCCGCGGCTGCGAAGTAAGGGACTGAGGAGAAATGGCACACAAGAAGGGCGCATCGTCCACCCGGAACGGTCGCGACTCCAACGCCCAGCGGCTCGGCGTGAAGCGCTTCGGCGGTCAGGTCGTGAACGCGGGTGAGATCCTGGTCCGCCAGCGCGGCACCCACTTCCACCCCGGCGCCGGCGTCGGCCGTGGCGGCGACGACACCCTGTTCGCCCTGCAGCCGGGTGCGGTGGAGTTCGGTACCCACCGTGGCCGCAAGGTCGTGAACATCGTTCCGGTCGCCTGAATCATCTGATTCGGCATCGAACGCTTTCGCGAGGCGGACCTCACTTCCCGGTCGGGAAGGCGGGTCCGCCTTTCGCGTGTTGACACAAGAAGTACCCGTTCTTCCCCAGCCCTCGGCCGGGGAGACCCCCAGGAGGCACTGAACCATGACCACCTTCGTGGACCGCGTCGAGCTCCATGTCGCCGCGGGTAACGGAGGCCACGGCTGTGCCTCCGTCCACCGTGAGAAGTTCAAGCCGCTCGGCGGCCCGGACGGCGGCAACGGCGGCCGCGGCGGCGACATCATCCTGACCGTGGACCAGTCGATCACCACGCTCCTCGACTACCACCACTCCCCGCACCGCAAGGCCACCAACGGCAAGCCCGGTGAGGGCGGCAACCGCTCCGGCAAGGACGGCCAGGACCTGGTGCTGCCGGTGCCGGACGGCACGGTCGTCCTCGACAGGGCGGGCAACGTGCTCGCCGACCTCGTCGGGCACGGCACGTCGTACGTCGCCGCGCAGGGCGGCCGGGGCGGCCTCGGCAACGCGGCGCTGGCCTCCGCCCGCCGCAAGGCGCCCGGCTTCGCGCTGCTCGGCGAGCCCGGGGACCTCCAGGACATCGTCCTGGAGCTGAAGACCGTCGCGGACGTGGCGCTCGTCGGCTACCCGAGCGCGGGCAAGTCCTCGCTGATCTCGGTGCTGAGCGCGGCCAAGCCGAAGATCGCGGACTACCCGTTCACGACGCTGGTGCCCAACCTGGGCGTCGTCACCGCCGGTTCGACCGTCTACACCATCGCCGACGTGCCGGGTCTGATCCCGGGCGCCAGCCAGGGCAGGGGCCTGGGCCTGGAGTTCCTACGGCATGTGGAGCGGTGCAGCGTGCTGGTGCACGTCCTGGACACCGCCACCCTGGAGTCCGAGCGCGACCCGGTCTCCGACCTCGACATCATCGAGGAGGAGCTGCGGCAGTACGGCGGCCTGGACAACCGGCCGCGGATCGTCGTCCTGAACAAGGTCGACGTGCCCGACGGCAAGGACCTCGCCGAGATGGTCCGCCCCGACCTGGAGGCCCGCGGCTACCGCGTGTTCGAGGTGTCGGCGGTGGCGCACATCGGGCTGCGGGAGCTGACCTTCGCCCTGGGTGAGCTGGTCGCCAAGGCGCGTGCCGCGAAGCCCCAGGAGGAGGCGACGCGGATCGTCATCCGGCCCAAGGCCGTGGACGACTCCGGCTTCACCGTCACCCGCGAGGAGATCGGCGGCGAGCCGCTGTTCCGGGTGCGCGGCGAGAAGCCCGAACGCTGGGTCCGCCAGACCGACTTCAACAACGACGAGGCCGTGGGCTACCTCGCCGACCGGCTCAACCGCCTCGGCGTGGAGGAGCAGTTGATGAAGGCGGGCGCCCGGAACGGCGACGGCGTCGCCATCGGCCCCGAGGAGAACGCGGTCGTCTTCGACTGGGAGCCGTCGGTCATGGCCGGCGCGGAGATGCTCGGCCGCCGCGGCGAGGACCACCGCTTCGACGCGGAGCGGCCCGCCGCGCAGCGCCGTCGCGACAAGCAGGCGGAGCGCGACGAGGCCGGCCGGGAGTTCGACGACTTCGAGCCGTTCTAGCCCGTCGCACGGCGCAGCGGCAACGCGGCAGGGCGGGCCGGAGGTTTCCTCCGGCCCGCCCTGACACGTTCCCGGCGTCGGTGTCAGCTGTCGCCGTCCGTCAGCTTCCGGGCTACGTAACTGCGGAGCCAGGTCCGGAACTCCGGGCCCAGGTCTTCACGTTCGCATGCGAGTCTGACAATGGCACGCAGATAGTCGCCACGGT
>NZ_JBSGDB010000759.1:0-2707 GCF_053602155.1 Streptomyces sp. NPDC004561 | reverse complement strand
CGCCGGCGCGCGGGGACGGCCCCCCCCAGCCGCCGCCCCCGGCCGAACTCGTGCTGCGGGTGACGCCGGGCCCGCGCGACGACTGGTTCACGGCGAGCGCGGTCCGCGACCTCACCACGCGCGCGTACCGCGTCTCCTCGGCGAGCAACCGCATCGGCCTGCGCACCGAGGGCCCGGCCCTGACCCGGGCCCGGGCCGGTGAACTGCCCAGCGAGGGCATGGTGCTCGGCGCGGTCCAGGTCCCGCCGGACGGCCGCCCGGTGGTCTTCCTGGCCGACCATCCCACCACCGGCGGCTACCCGGTGATCGCGGTGGTCCGCGGCCCCGACCTCCCGGCGGCCGCCCAGGCGGTACCGGGCACCCCGGTCCGGTTCGTGTCCGTGCGCCGCCGATGACCCCTCAGCCGACCCCCACCTCCACGTGTGCCGCCGGGCTCCCGTGCGTGCCCTCCACCCGGCTCTCGGCGCGCTGTGCCGGTACCGAGGGCTGTTCCGGCCGTGGCAGGGCGGACAGCGCCGCGGACACGGTGGCCGAGGCGTGCAGGTCGAGGTGGGCCGTGGTGCCCCGGGCGCTGTGCTGCAGCTCGTCGGCGGCGAGGCGCAGCAGTTGCGGCAGCAGGTCCCGGCACCGCCGGGCCACCCAGCCGGTGCCCGCGGTGGCCAGCCAGAACAGGCTCGCCGCACGCGTCGGCGCGGGGAACTCCGGCTCGGAGGACGGCGGTTCGCCCGTCGCGCGGCCGGCCTCGGCGAGCAGGGCGTGGAAGCGGACGGCGAGCTGCCGGTGCCCGCGTTCGCCGGGGTGCAGCCGGTCCGCGCTCCACAGGGTCCGGTCGGTGATCCAGACACCGTCCGCCGCGTGCAGGTGGACGGCGCCGTAGCGGTCGGACAGCGTGTGGACGACCGCGTTGACCGCCCGCTGCCGCCGCGCCAGCGGCCGGGCCAGGGCACCGGGGAGGCCCAGCATCGCGCCGGGGTCGGGCAGGCAGCCGGTGAGCAGGGTGGCGCCCTGGCGGGTGCAGGACGCGTAGACCTGGTCGAGGACGGCGGCCACCGCGTGGATGTCGAAGGTGCTGCGCAGGGTGTCGTTGACGCCGATGACCACGGACACCAGGTCGGGGCGCAGTCCGAGCGCGGCCGGCGTCTGCCGTTCCAGCACGTCCCGGGTCTGCGCCCCGCTGACCGCGAGGTTGGTGAAGTCCGTGCCCTCGCCCAGAGCGGGCGCCAGCAGCGCGGCCCAGCCCCGCCAGCCGTCCCCTGCGGGGTCCCCCACGCCCTCGGTCAGCGAGTCCCCGAGGGCGACGAAGCGGACGGGTCTCATGCCACGCCCTCCGGCACGGTCCGGCGGACGTCGGCGCGCAGCACCTCCACGTCGTGGGCCGCGAGGAACGCCTCCACGGCCGCTCCCCAGCCGAAGCACTCGGCACGCGCGCGTGCCGCCTCCCGCCGTTCGGGCTCGCGGCGCTCCAGGAGCAGTTCCACCGCGTCCGCGAACGCCTCGCCGTGGCCGGTCGCGGTGGCTCCGGCGGACCCGATGACCTCGGGCAGCGCGGACGAGGCACTGGCCACCACGGGCGTGCCGCATGCCATGGCCTCCAGGGCGGCCAGCCCGAAGGTCTCGGCGGGCCCGGGCGCGAGGCAGACGTCGGCGGACGCCTGGAGGGCCCCGAGCGCGGCCCGGTCGGAGACGTGCCCGAGGAACGTGACCGGCAGCCCCCGCTCCCTCGCGCGCTGCTCCAGACGGGCCCTGAGCGGCCCGTCCCCGGCCACCACGAGCACCGCCGGCCGCCCGCGCCGCAGCAGCGCCTCCAGGGCGTCCAGGGCCGTGCCGGGGCGCTTCTCGACGGACAGCCGGGAGCACATCACGAGCAGCGCCTCGTCCCCGCGCGCGTGGCGGCCGCGCAGCCCGGGGTCGCGCAGCCCGGGGTGGCGTTCCGTCAGGTCGACGCCCAGGGGGGCGCGTACGACGTTGCGCGCGCCGATGCGGACGAACTCGCGCTCGGCGAACTCCGTGGTGCACACCACCCGGGAGTAGACGTGCGCGGTGCGGGTGTTGAGGGCGTCGGCTGCCCGGCGGGAGAGGTTCTCGGGCAGGCCCCAGGTGCGCAGCACACCGTCGGCGGTCTCGTGGGAGACCATCACGGCGGGCACGCGCGCGCGGCGGGCCCAGCGGCCGGTCCAGCGCAGGGTCGTGCGGTCGGAGACCTCCAGCCGGTCCGGGGCCAGTTCCTCCAGCAGGGCGGCCACGCGCCGCTTGTCGGTGAGGACGCGGTAGCCGCCCGTGCCGGGCAGCAGCGGTCCGGGCAGGGTGATGACCCGGCCCTGTGCGGTGTCGGTGTCGGTGTGCCGTTCGCCGGGCACGACCAGCACCGGTTCGTGGCCCGCCGTACGGAAGCCCTTGCCCAGCTCGCGCAGGGCGGTGCGCAGTCCGCCGGAGGCGGGCGCGACGAAGTTGGCGAGCCGGACGATGCGCAGGGACTGGCCGGTCATGCCGCCACCGCCGTCCGGCGCGCCGCGAGGACGTCGTCGTAGTGGGCGACCAGCTGGTCGCCGACGGCGGCCCAGGTGCGGCCCTCGACCATGGTGCGTGCGGCGGCCCCGAACGCGGTCCGCCGGGCGGGATCGGCGGCCAGGGTGCGGACGGCGTCGGGGAGGGCGGAGAGGTCGCCGTAGGAGGCGAGGACGCGGATGCGTTCCACCTCGTTGCCCTC
>NZ_JBSGDB010000758.1:0-2717 GCF_053602155.1 Streptomyces sp. NPDC004561 | reverse complement strand
GGCCCGCTGCTGCGGGCCCCTTCGTTTGGTAGCGGGGACAGGATTTGAACCTGCGACCTCTGGGTTATGAGCCCAGCGAGCTACCGAGCTGCTCCACCCCGCGTCGGTAATGCCACTCTACACGGTGTGGTCCGGCTGGGTCGTCGAGACGACTGTGTTCTGGCTCATAGAGAGCCTCCGCCTGCATCGACGGCGCAAGCCTAGGGCACAACACTGCACCGGCGCCGTGATCACACAGCAAGCCCCAACTCTGGCCGCCCTGTTCAGAAATCCAGGTCCAGATAGTCGATGTCGGTAATGGCGACGTCCGACAGGCCCATAGCTCGTGTTCCGCCGTCCTGGAAGTAGACCGCCTTGAATCCGTCGGCGATGATCTGCCGCATCTGCTGGTCGCCGGCGCCGGCGTCGCGGGCGTCGAACAGGCGCTGTGCGTACTCCGGGGGGAGGTGCACGGTGAGGCGGCGGAACCGTCCGTCGTCGGTCGTGCCGACGGGTGCGGTGTAGCCGAACCGGGCGCGGGTCTCCACGGTGATCCCGGTCGTTGCGGCGGCCTGCCGCTGTCGGCGTTTGCGGACCTGGGGTTGCCACCGGGACCGCACGGCCGCGTCGATCTTCCGCTGAATGTCCTTGGGCGGATGCTTGCGCGCACCTCGCCGGTAGCGGTTCACGGAGTCGGCGGTGACGCCCAGTTCCTGGGCGACGGCCTTCGCGGACCTCAACTGCCGCAGGAGGAAGCCGATCTGGCCCTTGAGGGTCTTGGGCGGCTCCCGCGTGAACGACTCCCAGCCGGCGCGCTCGATGGCGTCATCAATCTCTCCCGGCACGGTTCTGGCTCCCTTCGGGGGTGGTGGCCCGGCCCTCGGAGCCGGCCGGCCGGATTGAGGTCCCGCGTCGGTCGTACCGCCACAGCCAGGACCGGAGCGAGGAGCCGCGGACGCGCAAGATGCACGGCAGGACCCCCGTGCGCGCCTTCAGACGTTCCGGCGTCGGCTCCAGGTCTGCGCCGGTCTCCAGCAACAGCGCGGTGTCGGCGGCCACGAGGGTTACTCGCCTTCGTCCAGGACGGCGTCGCCGCCCTTGATGTGCCGGGCCGGGTTGTAGCCCTGCTCCATCAGGTCGACGGCCCACAGCATCGACTGGACGCCCTCGAGCTTCGCCAGGCCCGGCGAGGGTCCGAGTCGGAACCCGCCAGGCTGCGGCTTCCCTGAGGCCGCGTACGGCAGGAAAGCGAGCGGGTTGTCACCCGGCGAGGGGTAGACGACGCAGTCGGAGAGCACCGCGAGCGGGTACAGGCCCGTCATCCTCGCCATGTTGAGCAGCTTGCGGTGCATGTTGGTCCGGGCCCTGGAGATGACGGCGGCGCGGATGTCGGGGCGCCAGGTCGGGCGTT
Organism: Streptomyces sp. NPDC004561; assembly: GCF_053602155.1. Classification (NCBI taxonomy): domain Bacteria; kingdom Bacillati; phylum Actinomycetota; class Actinomycetes; order Kitasatosporales; family Streptomycetaceae; genus Streptomyces; species Streptomyces sp. NPDC004561. The sequence goes on along the minus strand of NZ_JBSGDB010000758.1, from coordinate 1,327 downwards.
CCAGTGCCGGCCACCGCTCGCCGGCCTTGTAGTGGCGGCCCTGGGGGCGTTCGCGCAGCTTGCCGACGCCGCCCTTGACCGTGGCCTTGATCGCGGCGAGTACGGCGGCCAGGGCCGGATCGACCTGCTTGTGCCGCTCCATCGCCTCGAGGAACTCGCTGTCGGCCAGGTCCCGGGTGATGCCGAGGTCGGCGAGGGTGTCGACGTAGGCGGTCTTGAGGCGGTCGTGCCAGGGGTCCAGGTACGCGCCGGTCTCGCGGCGGAGGTACGCCTCGACGGGGTGGACGTCGTGGCCGAGTTCCTGGGCGTAGGCGACGGTGTGTGTCTGGTACCAGGCGGGGCCGGTCGGGCGGGCTCCGTCCGGGGTGAAGGGGCTGGGCAGGCGTGGGTCCAGCTCGATGTGGGACAGGTCGACCAGCCAGGAGCCGGGGACCTTGGGGTTGAACGACGGGGCGTGGAAGTGTTCGGGGCCGGACAGGCCGACGACCAGGCGGCCCGCGGCGGCGAGGAAGGCCGTGTTCAGGTCGAGCCCTACGGCGAAGGGCAGGGTGCACTCCTCGTCGGTGAGCAGGTCCACCGGCCGCACCCACTGGTACGCCTCCTCATTGAGGAACCCGCCGCGCCAACCGCTGTGCACCACCACGGGATGTTCTTGGGTGGCCTCCGGCGGCGCCGGGTCCATGGGCTCCGACCCCAGCGAGCCGGGGTTGTGGCCGGAGACCCAGTTACCGGTCTGCGGGTCCTGTACGGCTTTCGTGGGCGGGCGCAGCGCGGTCATCAGCTCCAGTCCCGAGACGGCCGTGGAGCCGCGCGGGGTGATGACACGCTGGGCGTAGACGCCCAGGACGCGGGCGATGTCGGCCGGCTCCATGTCCGCCACGCCCGGCCAGGACCGCTCGTCGAGGGCGTCCCAGGACAGGATGGCGAGCTGCACGCACAGGCGCTGGTTGCCCTGAGCCTTGCGGTAGATCCGCGCCCACGGGCCGAACCCGCGCTGTGTGAGCTGCCACTTGGCGTTCGTGACCTGCCGGACGACCGGGTGGTCGGCGGACAGGCGCAGGGAGCGTCGCTGCTCGTGGCCCTCCAGGCGCTCGGGCAGACCCAGCTTCACGGCCGCGGCCGCGGTGAGCACGATCAGTGGGTCGGCGTCCTTGCCGTAGCGGTGCAGCTTCGGCGTGCCGAGTCCGGACTCGCGCAGCGTCCACTCCACCAATTCAGGGATGGTGGTGGCGGGGCAGTCGAGCACGATGCCGTCGACGCCGTACGCGGAGCCGTCACCGTCGAGCACGGCGAGCGGGCCGTGCGGGAACCGCGGATCGAGGGCGGG
>NZ_JBSGDB010000757.1:0-2724 GCF_053602155.1 Streptomyces sp. NPDC004561 | reverse complement strand
CGTGGTGTTCTTCGCCGGGTACCTGACGATGCGCAGGGACGCCCTCGCCCTCGCCGGGCGGCGCCTGATGGGCGGAGACGGTGTCCTCCACCATGAGCAGTTGCAGGATCGCCAGCCGCAGATCGGCCGTGGCGCGCCGCAGCCGGTGGCCGGCGTCGGCCAGCTCCCGCTCGCGCAGGAGCAGTTCGAGCACTCCCGCGGTGTGGCCCAGGATCTCGGCGGTGTGCCGGTCGAAGGGGACCGGGCGGGCGACGGCCAGTACGGCCCGCGCGGCCGTGTCCGGCCCCGGTTGCCGTATTCCGACCAGACGGACGTGCCGGACACCGTCCTCTAGGGCCGCGGCGGAGACCCGGCCGGCGGCGACGTCGGCGACCACCGCCGCGTCGAGCGGCAGCCGCTCTCCGGCGAGGAGCGCGCCGCGGGCATCCTGCAGACACACCGACGCGCGTGTGCTCCGGGCGAGCCAGGCCACGAGCCGGCGCAGGTCACGTGCGGCGGGCCGCAGTTGGGCGAGCAGTTCCCGCGCCCAGTCGTCGTCGGTGCCGTACGGCTGCCAGGACGCCGGGCCCTCGTCCGATCGGCCGGCCACGTTCCCCTCTCCTTGTCGTCAAGTCGACCTTGATGTTCGCACCCGGACGTTACCCGACAGCCCGCGACCCCGTCCTCCACGGCGTCCCGCACGCCTGGACATGGCTCCGCCGGCGACCCTGGGGGGGGTGGGCCACCGGCGGAGACGCCACGCCCGGGGCGGGGGAATGCCCGGGCGGCTCACCGGTCGGCTGCCCCGGATTCCACGACGTACGCATAAATGCGGCGGGGTTGGCACGCCGTCCGAACGGGCGCGGCGGGCGGTGGGGCGGATCCGGCCCGTCAGTGCCGGTGCCGTCGGGCCGGTGCTCCAGCAGGCAGGACTGGCCGGGTCCGGGCAGGTCACCGTCGGTCGGTAAGAGGTCGTAGCAGCGTCGCACAGCCAGCACCTCATGAGTTTCCCTGCGACAGACCACGGGCGCTGTGCGTGCCGCACCCGGGTACGGCATAAGCTCGCCGGATGGCGAAGTACTTCGACGTGCACCCCGAGAACCCGCAGCCGCGCAGCATCGGCCAGATCGCCGACGCGGTGCGCTCGGGTGCGCTCATCGCATACCCGACCGACTCCTGCTACGCGCTGGGCTGCCGGCTCGGCAGCCGCGACGGCATGGAGCGGATCCGTTCCATCCGCCATCTGGACGACCGGCACCACTTCACTCTGATGTGCCGGGACTTCGCGCAGCTCGGCCAGTTCGTACGGGTGGACAACGACGTGTTCCGGGCCGTGAAGGCGTCGACACCCGGCAGCTACACCTTCATCCTCCCCGCCACCCGCGAGGTGCCGCGCAAGCTGCTGCACCCGAAGAAGAAGACCGTGGGTGTGCGCATCCCGGACCATGTGGTCACCCAGGCGCTGCTGGCGGAGCTGGGCGAGCCGCTGCTGTCCAGCACCCTGCTGCTGCCGGACGAGGAGGAGCCGCTGACCCAGGGCTGGGAGATCAAGGACCGGCTCGACCACACGGTGGACGCGGTGGTCGACTCCGGCGACTGCGGCACCGAGCCCACGACGGTGGTCGACTTCTCCGGCGGCGAGGCGGAGATCGTCCGGCGGGGGGCCGGGGACACCTCACGGTTCGAGTGAGCGGGCCGGTGGGTCGGCCGGTCCGGATCTTGCGTGGCAGCATGTGGTTGAACGCAGTACCGCGGGACACCCCCTCGCCACCGAACCTTGGAGGCCCAGCCCCATGACCGCCGTACAGGGAACAGCCATCGAGATCCGGGCCGCGGACGGCATCGCCGACGCCTACCTGAGCCATCCGGACGACGGCCGGCCACACCCAGGGGTGCTTCTCTACCAGGACGCCTACGGAATCCGCCCGCAGCTGACGTCGATGGCCGACCGGCTCGCCGCCGCCGGCCACACGGTCCTGGTGCCGAACGTGTTCTACCGCCTCGGCCGCACTCCCGTCGTCGACCTGCCGGAGTTCATCGACCCCGCCGCCGATCCGACCCTCTGGGAGCGGCTCGGCCCGGTCGTGTCCTCGCTGACGCCGGACCAGGCCAGGCGGGACGCCGACGCGTATCTGGGCTGGATGGCCGAGAGCCCGGTGGTCACCGACGGCCCCGTGGCGCTCGTCGGCTACTGCATGGGCGCACGGCTGGCGCTGCGCACGGCGGCCACCCACGCCGGCCGGGTCGCGGCCGTGGCCGGCTTCCACGGCGGCCAGCTGGCGACCGACGCGCCCGACAGCCCGCACCAGGGCGCGGGCGAGATCAGGGCCGAGGTGTACTTCGGGCACGCCGACCAGGACCGCTCCCTGCCCGAGGAGCAGATCCGCCGCCTGGAGGAGGCCCTGACCGCCGCCGGGGTCCGGCACACCTGCGAGGTCTACCCGGGCGCCGGGCACGGCTTCACGCAGGCGGACACCTCCGCCTACCACCAGGAGGCCGACGAGCGGCACTGGGCGGCGCTCCTCGACCTGCTCAAGCGCACGTTCTGACCCCCGCTCGGCAGACCTTCCGGCAGCGGCCCGGCGCACGCTGCGGCAGCTGGATCCGACGGGCTGACATGACACGGTCCCGCACCCGGACTTCGGGGTGCGGGACCGTGGTCGTACGGATCAGCCGGTCGTCAGGGCGGTGTCGTCCACGACGAAGCTGGTCTGCAGCGAGACGTCCGCCACGCCGCTGAACATC
>NZ_JBSGDB010000756.1:0-2726 GCF_053602155.1 Streptomyces sp. NPDC004561 | reverse complement strand
GTCCCGCCGTCGCCGCGCCGTACAGGTGCGAGAAGTGAGCAGCGTTCATGGAAAGTTTCGCTCATTCCGTCGCCGTGCGGAGCCCGTCTCGGGGACTGCGCCCCAAGTATGGAGGGCATCCATTCCGCCCGGCCTGATCGGCTGACCGTCGGTCCCTCCAGGGTCGCCACCGGCGTCCCGGCGAAGGGGGCCTGCGGTGCGACGACGCCGCAGGCCCGCGGTTTTCAGAGCACTCCGAGAACGACGAATCACCACGGAGGTCATGTGCCCGCGTTCAAGCAACGGGAGAGAGTACGTTTCGCCAGCGGTGACACCTCGTGTGCCGCCTGGCACTATCCGGGGTCGAACGGCGGCTGCGTGATCATGGCCGGCGGAACCTCGGTGACGAAGGAGCCGGCCTCGGACCTGTTCGCCGCGCGGTTCAACGACGCCGGTTTCGCGGTCCTGGCCTTCGACCACCGACGGTTCGGGGAGAGCGGAGGCGCGCCGCGCCAGATCGTCCGTTTCGACGAGCAGGTCGCCGACTGGCACGCCGCGATCGAGTGTGCGAACGGTCTGCCGGACGTCGACCCGGACAGGATCTCGGTCTGGGGCTTTTCGCTCGCAGGCGGCCACGTCTTCCGTGTCGCGGCCGACCACCCGCGACTGGCCTGCGCGATCGCGCAGACCCCGCTGGTCGACGGCCCCGCAGTCGCTCCCCACGCGCTGCGCTCCATGACGCCCCTGGCGGCCCTACGTCTGTTCGGCCGGGGCGTCGCGGACGCGCTCGGTGGCCGCGTCGGGCGGCCGCCGCTGCTGGTCCCGACCGCAGGACCGCGCGGCGCGGTCGCCTCGCTCACCACGCCCGACGCCATGGACGGCGACCGGGCCCTCGATCCCGACCGCCGCCACGCGAACTGGGAGCAGACGGTCGCCGCACGGATCGCCCTGCAGATCGGCGTGTACCGGCCCGGCCGCCATGCCTCCCATATCCGGTGCCCTCTGCTGGTCGTCGTCTGCGACCAGGACCAGAGCGTGCTTCCCGGCCCCGCCGTTCGGGCCGCGCGGAACGCGCCTCAATCCGAAGTGGTTCACCTGACGGGCAGTCATTACGCCCCGTTCCTCGAGTCGCACGAACAGGCCGTCGCAGCGGAGATCTCCTTCCTGGAGAAGCATCTGGAGCCCCGCGATCCCAGGTGAGGCAGAATCCCCGCTCCATCGACCAGCCACGACTCGAAGCCGACGTGCCGCCCGGCAGACGCCGTCCAGTACCAGCCCGGGAGGTGACACTCGCCGTGCGCCCAGCGAGCCGCACAAGGTACTACGGCGGTCTGTGCATCACGGACAAGGGCGACTCACAGGCCTTTGGCACATATCTGACGCTGTGGACCTGCAACAGCTCCGTCCCCGACTCCCAGTGGTGGGATGCGCCCTGGGAATGATCTTCAGCCTCGCCGGGTCATCGCCCTGTTGACTCGGCGTTCTGTCTCGCTGTCCAATCCGAGAAAGATGGTGATCATCACCTTGAGCGCCACCATTGATCCCGTGGCCCGTCACGGAACCGGCAATCAGACGGCTACCGCGCAACAGCCGCCGACGTCTCTCAAGGAGAGCACTCCTTTCATGCGCAAAAAGCTTGGCAAGATGGCTTTGGCCGGCATGGCGGCCCTCGCGACCATTACGCCTACGGCTTCGCCCGCCTCAGCCTCGACCACCAGCGTCCTGACTAACACGTCCGCTGACTGGCAACCCCTGTGTGCGACCCCGCAGGGGAACGCCACGAGCAACGGAACCATCGTCACGACGTGGGGGTGCACCGGCAGCTCCCTGCAGCAGTGGACGTTCACCGGCGACATCACCAACCCCAGCAGTTCGGGCTTCATCGTCAACGAGCCGAGCGGAAAGTGTCTCACCCCCTCCGGTAACGCCTCGGGCACGAATGGGGCGGTGCTGACGCTGTGGACCTGCACTGGCCAGACGGTGCAGCGCTGGTTCAACGTCGGCGACCAGGTGCTGGCGTACGACAGTTCTAAGTGCATCACGAACAAGGGCGGCAGCATGCATTACGGCGTGTATCTGACGCTGTGGGACTGCTCTACCCCCTCCCGTTCGTACGAGCAGAGTTGGTCCATGAACTGAGCCTGACGTTTGACCTTGCTGGGTCTGCGACCGCCCTCGCATGCCGCCCATTGAGCACATAGCCGTTCCGGCCCGCACCGAATTCCGTGGGGCGGTGCCGGCACGCAATTCACGCTCAGCCAGAACGAGATCCGATGCGCCCTCCATGCCCAGCGCATCCCGATCGTGGACAGCTGCTCGATCCGCTCCGGTATCAGCGTCGGGGCCCTGCCGTGCTGGTTCCCGATCCGGGCTCCGAGCCGGAGCTGCCGCTCCTCCTGCCTGTCGTCGACGATCCGCTCGACGTGCTGCCTCGGCGTCCTTAGATGCCTCTCGCGTTCGTAACACAGGGGGCAGCCGCATAGTTGAGGACCCACTTGTCCACCTGGCTGCGCCGCGCCGCGTCCTCGCCGGCGGGCTGGATGCCGAGGACGTGTTCGCACATCCGCTGCTGCACGGTCGTAAGCCGTTCCCAGCCGAGCTGCTGCGCCCGTACCCACCGGGCGAGGTCCTCGCCCTGCTAATGCACGACGTGGCCCGGCGCCGTGGGGAGTGTGCCGCCGGCCTTCATGCGCAGCCGGGTGAGGTGGAAGGCACGCTGCCATTCAACCGGCCAGGCCGGGCACCAC
>NZ_JBSGDB010000755.1:0-2729 GCF_053602155.1 Streptomyces sp. NPDC004561 | reverse complement strand
GTCTTCGGGTGGTAGTTGCCCGTGCCGACGTGGCTGTAGCGGCGCAGGGTCTCGCCCTCCTGGCGGACCACCAGCGACAGCTTGCAGTGCGTCTTGTCGTGCAGTGGACGCCGCACGGCATGGGACGGCGGGCGGCGGACCTGCCGGCGCTGTCCCGGGCGACCGGAGTGCACCTGGTCTGCGCGACGGGACTGCACCAAGCCGCGCACTACGACCCGGAGTCGCTCGGCGGGCTGCGCGGCCGGCTCGCCGAGGTGTTCGTCGCGGAGCTGACCGAGGGCATCGGCACGCCCGGGGTGCGCGCCGGTCTGATCAAGGTGGCGGGCGGCTTCCACTCCCTCGACGCGCACGCCCGCTGGACCATGACGGCGGCGGCCGAGGCGCACCACGCCACCGGCGCGCCCGTCGCCGTCCACCTGGAGCTGGGCACGGGCGCCCTCGACGTGGTCGACCTGCTGTGCGGGGAGTTGGGCGTGCCCGGTGAGCGGGTGATCCTGGGCCATCTGAACCGCTTTCCCGATCCGGTGGTGCAGCGGCAGGCCGCCGCGTCGGGCTGCTGGCTGGCCTTCGACGGGCCGTCCCGCGCGCATCACCCCACCGACTGGCGGATGCCGGACGCGCTGCGAGACCTCGCGGAGGCCGGCTTCGGGGACCGGCTGCTGCTCGGCGGTGACACGGTGGTGGCCGGGGCGCGCTCGGTCGACGGCGGGCCGGGGATGCCGTACCTGCTGCGCCGGGTGCGGCCGCGGCTGGTGGAGGCGGTGGGCGCGGAGCTGGTGGACCGGATCCTCACGGAGCATCCGGGGCGGGCGTTCGCGGTGGACTGGAAGTGAGCGGATCGCGGCCCGATCCTGCGGGTCCCTGTCCTTCCGGGGCGGCGCCGGCCGCCGCCCCGGATGATGAGGGCAGGGACGACCACGAGGAGGCCGGACAACCATGGCACTGGATATGCGCGACCGCTGCGAGCGCTGCACGACCACGGCACTGCCCGCGGACGGGCAGGCCCGTATCTGCTCGTACGAGTGCACGTTCTGCGAGGCGTGCGCCGACGCCATGGGGCAGGTGTGCCCGAACTGCGGGGGCGAACTGGTCCCCCGCCCGCGCCGCGTGAGTGCCAACGCCTAGCGGGCGCCTGAAGTTCCCGGCAGGGGCGCGGCATCGGCGGGCTGGGCGGCTCCGCGGACGAGCAGCAGCAGGGCGTCGACCAGTTCCTCCGCCGGGCTGCCCGTGGCCAGCCGCCGCAGTTGCAGACCCATCACCAGGGCGACCGTCGTGGCCGCGAGACGCTCCGCGTCGGGGACGCCCAGAGCGGTGAGGATCCGGGCGGCGAGCCGGTCGTAGGCCCTGAACGCCTCCGCCGCCGCCTCCCGCAGCCGTTCGTCCCGGCCGGCGTGCAGGTACAGCTCGAAGGGCGCGAGATGGGCGCCGTCCAGTGCCGTGCCACAGGCGACCTGGCCGGCAAGGGACGCCGCGTCCTCGACGTCGATCCCTTCCGTCTGGCACTGGTCCGCCAGCTCCGTGAAGTGCCGCGCCTCCTCGCGCACGAAGTACAGCAGGCTCTCCCGCAGCAGTTCGTGCTGGGTCTCGAAGTGGTACGTGACCGAGCCGAGCGACACTCCGGCTTCCCGGGCGATGCGCCTGTTGGTGACGGCCGCGACCCCGTCCGCGCCGATGATCTGCAGGACGGCCGTGATGATGCGCTGGCGCGTCGGGGCGGAGGGGGCGGCGTTCGGCATGCCGTTCATTGTCCCATCGGGGCAGCCGGTGGACAGGGCGGCCCGCCCTCCCTATTGTTCGTTCGAACGAACAGAACTGGAGGGTAGTCGTGCGCATTGCTGGGGCAACTGTTCTGCTCACCGGTGTCACGGGCGGCATCGGTGGTGCGCTCGCCGCCGAGATGTCCGCTCGTGGCGCCCGTCTGGTCCTGACCGGCCGCCGGCGCGAGGCGCTGGACGGCCTCGCCGGCCGGTACGGCGCCCGGACGATCCTGGCCGATCTGGCCGACCCCGACGACGTGCAGCGCCTCGCCGAGGAGGCCGCCGGGACGGACATCCTCATCGCCAACGCGGCCCTGCCCTCCAGCGGTGACGTGCTCGACTACACCCCGGCGCAGATCGACCGGGCGCTCGCGGTGAACCTGCGGGCCCCCGCGATGCTCGCGCGGTTGCTGACGCCGGGCATGGTGGCCGCCGGGCGCGGGCACGTCTGCTTCGTCGGATCGCTGTCGGGGGTGGCGGCCACCAGGTCGTCGTCCCTGTACAACGCCACGAAGTTCGGCCTGCGCGGCTTCTCGCTGGCCTTCCGCCAGGACCTGCACGGCACGGGCGTCGGGGTCTCGATCGTCCAGCCGGGCTTCGTACGCGATCTGGGCATGTTCGCGAACACGGGGTCCTCGACGCCCGGCGGGGTCCGCACCGTTTCGCCGGAGCAGGTCGTCAGGGGCGTGGCGCGGGCGATCGAACGGGATGTCGCCGAGATCAACGTGGCCCCGATCGAGCTGCGCCTCCTCACCAAGATCGCGTCGCAGTTCCCGGGGTTCGCGGAGCGGGTGCAGCGCCGGGCGGGGGCGGAGCGGACCATCGGCACGATCGTGGCGGCACAGCGGTCCAGCCGCTGAGGCGCCGGCCGCGTCCGAGGGCACGGTCATCGACCAGGGTGCGGCGTTCAGAGTCGCGCGCCAGGCGGCGGTGCGCATCAGGTGGGCGAAGAGGCGCTCGCCGATCCACCGC
>NZ_JBSGDB010000754.1:0-2738 GCF_053602155.1 Streptomyces sp. NPDC004561 | reverse complement strand
TACCCGGGGCCCGGCGCCAGTTCGGCGATCGGGTTCGGCGAGCCGTCCTCCGGGAACAGCGGCCGGGTCGCCGGCACCGCGAACCAGAACGGCGAGAAGTCCTGGGCGGCGGGCTGCGGCGCCGGGGCGCCCTGAGCGGCCGGCGGCTGCTGCGCGAACGGCTGGCCCGGCTGCGGCTGGGCGCCGTACGGCTGCTGCGGCTGGGCGCCCGGGTAGCCGTAACCACCGGGCGGCTGGGCGCCGTAGGGCTGCGGGGCGACCGGCTTGGGGGCCGGGATCAGCGCGGCCTGCAGGGCGGGGACCAGGGGGGTGGCGACGGCGGCGGCGGCGAGGACGAGGGCCGCGATGAACCCGAGGATGAGGCCGGCGCCGGCGTCGATGTGGTCGGGAACGTCCACCAGGGTCCAGAAGAGGGTCCACGCGGAGAGGATCGCGAACCCGGTGCCCACCATGCCGAGGTCGAGACCGGCCACCTTGCGCTGCTGTTCGGGCAGGCAGCGGTTGAGGACGATCAGCGCGGCACCGATGACGGCCCCCATGTACGTGCCGAGGCCCGTCCCAAGGTTGTCCCACACGCTCTGGCTGTCCGAGAAGCCGGAGACCGAGTAGGAGTAGAGCTTGAGGAACGACGCGATGAACAGCAACACCGCTGCTCCGATCACCACGCCGTCGCCTCTAGTGAGGGAGCGGATGTTCACTTCAGGTCCTTCGTAAGTCGTCTCGTCGTCGGTAGACACTACCGTCCACAAGATCCGGCCGTACGGCCGGTTCCGCCCGCCGGTCACGACCTGCGCAGGAAACCCACGATTCCCTCAGAGATCCCCTGCGCGGCCTTCTGCCGCCAGGCGCCGCTGGTCAGCAGTGCCGCGTCCTTGCTATCGCGCATGTTGCCGCACTCGATGAACACCTTGGGAACCGTTGACAGATTGAGACCGCCCAGGTCCGTGCGCGTGACGAGACCGGTGCCGTGGCCGAGGTAGTTGGAGGGGGGCTCGCCGGTCTCGCGCAGGAACGTGCCGGCGATACGGGTGCCGAGGTCGCGGGAGGGGCCGACGATGGGCCGGGTGTCGGCGGCGCCCGCGTGCACGGAACCCGGCAGGATCACATGGAAGCCGCGGTTGCCCTCCGCGGAGCCGTCGGCGTGGATGGAGATGGCCGCGTCGGCGTGCGCGGTGTTGCCGATCCGCGCCCGCTGGTCCACGCACGGCCCCCAGGCCGGGCTGTTCCCGTCGTGGGTCAACCGCACCGTGGCGCCCTGCTGTTCCAGGATCGTGCGCAGCCGGTGCGCCACGTCGAGCGTGAACCGGGCCTCGCTGTAACCGGCGTTGGTGGACGTCCCGGTGGTGTCGCACTCCTTGCGGTTGGTCCCGATGTCCACCTGGCGGTTGATCTCGGCCGTGTGCCGGAAGTTGCCCGGGTTGTGCCCGGGGTCGATGACGATCACCTTGCCCCTGAGCGGGCCCGTGCCGAGGGGCGTCGGCTCCCCGGCGGGCGCCTTGCCGTCGTCGCCGGGGGAGGCGGACCGCGCCGAGGACGGCGACGAGGCCGCCGAGGTGCCCGCGGGCGAGGCGGAGACGGTGCGGCCGGAGTCTCCCGGACCGCCGCCCACCGCCTCGTACACCAGCCAGCCGAGCAGCGCGCCCGGCACCAGCGCGGCGAGCGCCACGGTGAGCGGGCCGCGCCGGGGACGGCGCGGCTGCGGGGGTTCGAACTCCGGGCCTAGGTACGACACGTCTGCGACTCTAACCGGGACCTCAGATCCCCGCTCCCGTTCGCCGCAGGACACGCAGCGAGCCGGTCATCCCGACCTCGGTGAACGCACCGGACCCCAGGGCCCGCAGGTACACCCGGTAGGGCGCCTGCCCGGTGAACTCGTCCTCGGGGTGCGGGAAGACGTCGTGGATGACGAGGAGGCCCCCCTCGGCCACGTGCGGCGCCCAGCCCTCGTAGTCGGCGCCGGCGTGCTCGTCCGTGTGGCCGCCGTCGACGAAGACGAGGCCGAGCGGGGACCGCCAGATCGCCGCGATCTGCGGGGAACGGCCCACGAGGGCGACCACGTGCTCCTCCAGGCCCGCCCGGAACAGCGTCCGGCGGAAGGCGGGGAGCGTGTCCATCAGACCGACCTCGGGGTCGACGGTCTCCGGGTCGTGGTAGTCCCAGCCCGGCTGCTGCTCCTCGCTGCCCCGGTGGTGGTCGACGGTCAGCGCGCTCACCCCGGCGGCGCGGGCCGCGTCCGCGAGCAGCACGGTGGAACGCCCGCAGTACGTGCCGACCTCCAGCAGCGGCAGCCCCAGCCGCCCGGCCTCCACGGCGGCCGCGTACAGCGCCAGCCCCTCGTCCACGGGCATGAACCCCTTGGCCGCCTCGAACGCGGCCAGGATCTCGGGCTTGGGTGCGGCGGCGGGCATGGAGCGCCTTTCGGTCGTACGACTGTCCGACGCCCATGCTGCCGCACCCCCGGTCACCAGGGTGACCGGGGGTGCGTTCCCCAGGGGCGACGGCCCCTACGCGCTGACGGTCTCCCCAGGCAGCGAGAGGTCCAGATCGACCGCCCGCTCGTCACCGGAGTGCGTCGCGGCGGAGGCGCGCGGCCCATGGCCGGAGGCCTTCGCCGCGAGCACGTACGCCCCCTGGGCCGGCACGGCGAGCGCGTACGTGCCGTCCTCGCCGGAGACGGCCGACCCCGCCTGCCGCCCCCGCCGGTCGATCAGCGTGACCTTGGCGCGGGCGACCGGGAC
>NZ_JBSGDB010000753.1:0-2747 GCF_053602155.1 Streptomyces sp. NPDC004561 | reverse complement strand
GCCACGGCGACCGGGTCGCCCGCCCGGGCGGCGGCGGCCACCGCGGCGGCCGAGGTGTCCCCGTCCGGGCCGGGACGCCAGCCGCCCTCCAGGGCCCGGCGGGCGATGTTGGGCCCGCTGGCGATGCGCTCCACGCAGCCGCGGGAGCCGCACGGGCAGAAGTCGCCGTCGAGGTCGACGCTGATGTGGCCGATGTGCCCGGCGTTCCCGGTCGGGCCGGGGTGCAGCTGCCCGTTCAGGACCAGGCCGCCGCCGACACCGGTCGACACCACCATGCACAGCGCGTTGTCGTGGCCGCGGGCGGCGCCCTGCCAGTGCTCGGCCGCCGTGATCGCGACCCCGTCGCCGATCAGCTCGACCGGCAGGCCCCCGGTGGCCGCACGTACCCGCTCGACCAGCGGGAAGTCCCGCCAGCCGGGGACGTTCACCGGGCTGACGGTGCCCGCGGCGGCGTCCACCGGGCCCGCGCTGCCGATGCCGACCGAGCCGGCGCGTCCCCACAGGGGAGAGCCGGCGAGGTCGCCGAGCACCTCCTCGACGGCCCGCATGACCGTTTCGCCGTCCTGCTGGGCGGGGGTGCCCCGCTGGGCCCACGCCAGGATCCGTCCGTGGCCGTCCACCAGACCCCCGGCGATCTTGGTGCCGCCGATGTCCAGGGCTGCCACGAGGTCGGTGTGCATCAGTGTCAGATCTCCCCGTTGAAGCTCGAGAACCAGAAGGTGCGCAGGGCCGGTCAAGCGGTGGGGGCGCGGGCCGGCGAACAGCGGTGGACAGTCTCTCGCGCATCTGACAACGTTGTCCAGGCTCTATGCTCGACGCCACATCCTCATACAAACCATGGCTCGACGCACCACCCGGGACGCATTCTCCGTGGACGCCTCCCCCGTGGACGAGACGGACGAGAGACAGGACAGCGCATCGTGCCCGAGACCACCCGCCGCGCAGACCGCCTCCCGGGGAACCGGTACGGCAACCGCCCGACGATGAAGGACGTCGCGGCCAGGGCCGGGGTGGGACTGAAGACGGTGTCCCGGGTGGTCAACGGCGAGCCCGGGGTCACCCCGGACACCGAGCGCCGGGTGCAGGAGGCCATCGAGGCGCTGGGCTTCCGCCGCAACGACAGCGCGCGCGTGCTGCGCAAGGGGCGCACGGCGAGCATCGGCCTCGTCCTGGAGGACCTCGCGGACCCGTTCTACGGCCCGCTCAGCCGAGCCGTCGAGGAGGTCGCCCGCTCCCACGGCGCCCTGCTGATCAACGGTTCGAGCGCGGAGGACCCGGAGCGGGAGCAGGAACTGGCGCTTGCGCTGTGCGCACGGCGGGTGGACGGTCTGGTGGTGATCCCGGCCGGGGACGACCACCGCTATCTGGAGCCGGAGATCCGGGCGGGCGTGGCGACCGTGTTCGTGGACCGCCCGGCCGGCCGGATCGACGCCGACGTGGTGCTGTCCGACAACTTCGGCGGTGCCCGAGACGGCGTCGCCCACCTGATCGCGCACGGGCACCGCCGGATCGGGTTCATCGGCGACATGCCCCGGATCCACACCGCGGCCGAGCGGCTGCGCGGCTACCGGGCGGCCATGGAGGACGCGGGGATACCGGTCGAGGACCGCTGGATGTCCCTCGGGGCGACGAATCCGGAGCGGGTGCGCCTGGCTGCGGAGGAGATGCTCGCCGGCCCCGATCCCGTCACCGCCGTCTTCGCGGGCAACAACCGGGTGACGGTGACCGTGATCCGGGTCCTCGCCGAGCAGTCCCGCCAGGTCGCCCTCGTCGGTTTCGACGACATCGAGCTGGGCGATCTGCTCCGGCCGGGCGTCACGGTCGTCGCCCAGGACGCGGCCGCGCTCGGCCGTACCGCGGCCGAACGGCTCTTCCGCCAGCTGGACGGCGGGCTCGTCGCGCCGGAGCGCGTCGAGCTGCCGACCCGCCTGATCACGCGCGGCTCGGGCGAGCTGCCACCGGCGGACTGAGCCAGGCATGGCCACGCTGGAGGAGCTGGGCCTGGCCGGGGCGCCGCGGGAGCATCCGCTCACCTACCCGGGCGCCTGGCCCGCCGACTCCGGGCTGCTGCACGGCGACCGGATGCTGCCGCTGGAACGCCTGGTGCACGACGACCGCACACCGGTGCTCGCGGTCGGCTCCAACGCCTGCCCCGGCCAGTTGCGACACAAGATGACCGAGTCCGGGATCGACGCTCCGGTGCCGATGGTGCGGGCGCGGGTGACGGGCCTCGAGGTGGGTGTCTCCGCGCACGTCAGCCGCATGGGCTATGTCTCCGCCTCCCCCGTCAGGTCGGCCCGGTCCGCACGGGAGCTGTTCGTCCTCTGGCTGGACCCCCGGCAGCTGGACGTGATCGACGCCAGCGAGGGCGTACCGCTGCGGGGCGGCAACTTCCGGCGGGCCTGGGTGCCCGCGCCGGACGTACGGATCGAGCTGGCGGACGGTGCACTGCTGGCGGGGGCGTACATGTACGTCAACCGGCACGGGGTGCTGCACAACCACAGCGGTGCGCCGCGCAGGCATCCCGGCCAGCGGGCGCTGCTCACCGAACTCCTCGTGGCGTCCGCCCCGTTGCGGGACCTGTTCGGGGTCACGCCGGAGGAGTTCAGCGCCCGGGCGCGCGGTGACGCCGGACTGTGCGCGCGGGGCACGCGGCTGTTCGCCGAGCACAAGTGGGTGACGGAGTCGGGGCTGGAGCCGTACACGGACGCTCATCGGTAGCGCCGCCCGCCCGCGCGCACGGCGCC
>NZ_JBSGDB010000752.1:0-2753 GCF_053602155.1 Streptomyces sp. NPDC004561 | reverse complement strand
CCGGTGCGGCTTCCTCGGCACGGTCCAGTTCCACGCAGCCCTCCTCGGCGATCCGCACCAACGCGCCTCGCAGGGCCGCCTCCGGTACGACCACCTTGCCGCCCGACAGGCGCGTCGCGCCCCAGCGTCTGGCCAGCCGGTTCACTCCAGGTCGGTGTCTTCGACGCCGATGAAGTCCTGCAGGACGCTCTCGCCGTCCTCGCTGCCGCCGATGGCGGCGTCGAGGGAGGAGGAGTTGTAGCCGTTCGCGGCCAGACGGGCCTCCACCACCTCGTCCTCGGGCAGGCTCATCAGCTCCGACAACTCCTTGACCGTCGGCGTGCGGCCCAGCCGGCTTCGCAGTTCCTCCGTGGCCCGGGCGAGCTGGACGCGGGCCTCCTGCAGCCGTCGGGGTACGTGGACGGCCCAGGTGGTGTCACGGAAGAACCGTTTGATCTCCCCGACGATATAGGGGATGGCGAAGGAGGTGAACTCCACCTCGCGGGACAGCTCGAACCGGTCGATCGCCTTGATCAGGCCGATCATTCCGACCTGGACGATGTCCTCCATCTCCTCCGGTCCACGGCTGCGGAACCGGCCGGCCGCGTAGCGGACCAGGGACATGTTCATCTCGATCAGCGTGTTGCGCGCGTAGCTGTACTCGGGCGTGCCCTCCTCCAGCACTGCCAACTGCTCGAAGAACAACCGGGAGAGTTCGCGGGCATCCTTGGGTGCCACCCGGGTGGGGTCGGCGACTTCCGGCAGCTCGGTGGTCTGCGTGTCCAGCGTGCTCATGAGAGCCATGTAGGTCCCCTCCCGGATTCGAACTCGTGCCACGGCCCGCTGCGAAACAGCCGACGATGCTGCGGCTACCCCTTCATTTTCTACCCATGCTTCCCACCACGCGATCGAGGCGCAGGGCTGTGAGCTGGGACGCCTCCCCGCGGAGAGGCCATCCGCCCGGTCCGGCCGGAGAGCCCGGCCGGCGTTCCGGAGTCGGCTCGGCGGCCCTCGTGCTGCGGGTGGAGCAGGGGTTGCGACCGGAACCGGGTCGGTGCCCCGTCGGCACAGTCCAGCAAGCGGGCCACGGCTGCGATGACGTCGGGGTTCTCGGATTAGGCTCCCGGTCGCGGGCGTCACAGTGCGGCCTACCAGTAGTGGCGTCGGCCGCCGGCGGCGTGCCCCACGGCGCCGAGGAGGAACAGGATGAGCCCGATGACGAGCAGGATGATCCCCGTCGTCCACAGAATGCCGACGTGCAGGACGAACCCGACGACGCCCAAGCCAGCACGATTGCACGGCCAGCGGACGCAGCCCCACTGGGCGTTCCACCTCATCCAACGACCAGCGCAGACAACCGACGGCCGCATACCGGCCGCGACGGCGGCCCTGCCGCGAGAAAACGAGCGACTCAGGAATGGTCGAGAAAGGCCGTCCCACGAACGACAGGGTCCGGGACGTGCTGATGGCTTCCTTCGGCTGTCGGCTGTCGAGCCTGACGGTCGCTCACCTGCTGGTCCAAGCGCTGGCACCGAGCGGATCGTCCGTCCGCCCGACCCACACAGTCCGGCCGCCGCCGCTCCTGGTTCTAATGCGCGTGATCCTGCTCGTCTTCATCGGGATCACCTGGTTGACGTGGCCCCCCTCCTTGGGTCCCGTCTCCGCTCGTTGCATCCGCTCTCCTCCTCCACGTGAGGACGAGGCACAGCGCGGCCAGCCGGGACGTCGTTGCTGCGGAGTCGGGAAGCCATCAGTGCGGACGGTGAGGGTAGACGGTAGTCACTTCAACCGTTCGCACGAAAGTGGTGCCCTGCCATGGCCCAGTCCCAGGACGTCGTCGAGCTCATCCTTCAGGACCACCGTCGCGTGGAGGACCTGTTCCGGTTCATGCGCAGCGTCGAAGCCGACCGGGCCTACGCGCTCCAGGAATTCGCGGACCTGCTGATCGCCCACGCGCTGGCTGAGGAGGCCAAGATGTCACCCGATCGTGCATCAGACCCAGGTCTATCCGGCGCTGAAGAGGTACAAGAACATCGATGACGAAGAGGTCGAGCACGGCGAGCATGAGCACGACGAGGGCAACAAGGCCCTTCTGAACCTCCTGGAGGTGGAGGAGGTCGGCTCCGAGGAGTGGGACTCCAAGCTGGAGGAACTGGTGGAAGCCGTCACCCACCACGCCGACGAGGAGGAACGCACCATCCTCAACGGTGCGCGCGAGAACGTGGCCATGGAGCGGCGAGAGGAACTGGGAGCGGCGTTCCGGGAGGAACGCGAGCGCCAGCTGAAAGCCGGCTGCGGTTCGGCCGACACGTACGCCGTATCGCCCACTCCTGACCGCACCCCGTCGCGAGGCGTCCCGCGCCGGGCTCACGCCCAGGCTCCGGTTCCGCCTGCACGGCTCGGCCCGGCGCGCCGTCCCCAGTTGAGAGGTGAACGCGATGCCCAGGAACAGGGCGATCCCGTCGGCCACCGCTGGCATGCACTGCGCATCGGACGCCTGAACAAGCGGCCGACAGTCGCAGTCATGCTGATAGGAGCTGGGCAGCGGGGGGAAGCTCTCTGAGCATGAGGCTGATCAGCGAGCATGGCGGTGAGAAGCTGGGCGTTCGACCGTGGATGCGCTTCGGCGCCGTCGGTGTGGCCGTGACCACCGCTGCTGCGGTCGGAGGGCGAGCCGTCGATGCCGACAGCGCCTGGTACAGGTCGCTGCGCAAGCCTGGGTGGCAGCCGCCGTCGTGGGCGTTCGGTGTCGTCTGGACACCGCTGTACGCGGC
>NZ_JBSGDB010000751.1:0-2757 GCF_053602155.1 Streptomyces sp. NPDC004561 | reverse complement strand
GCCCGTCCGAACGCCCCGCGCAGCAGGGCCCTGAAGGCGTCCGCGGCCGGCGCCGCCTCGTCCGGGCGGTGGACCACCGAGATCGTGCGGCGCAGCCGCCCCGCCTCCAGCGGCCGTACACCGACCGGCGTGACCGCCGTACGGGCCACCATCTCCGGTACGACGGCCACCCCCAGCCCCGCGCTGACGAGCGCGCACACCACCGCGTATCCCGGAGTCGGCACCAGCAGCGCCGGTGTGGCCCCCGCCTCGGCCAGCAGGGCCTCGATCTCGCGCCGGGCCGAATGGTGCGGTGCCATGCTGATCAGCGGCTGCCCGGCCAGCTCCGCCAGCGGCAGCCGGGAAGCGGCGCTGCTGAGCGCGTGCCCCGGGGCGGTCACCAGCACCAGCTCCTCCACCAGCACCGGCTCCAGCCGCACCCCGGCGGGCACGGGCGAGGGCTCGGCCGGGTGGTACGTGTGGGTGAGCGCCAGGTCCACCTCGCCCGCCGCCACCGCCGTGACCCCCGCGGGCGGGTCGTAGTCCGCGACGGACAGCCGGACGTCCGGATGCGCCCGGCGGAAGGCGCTCAGTGCCGGCGGCAGCAGATGCACCCCCGCGGTCGGGAAGGTGCCGAGCCGCAGCGCGCCGCCCGTGAGACCGGTGAGCCGCGCCAGCTCGTGCCGGGCCCGCTCCAGTTCGTCGAGCACCCGCCGGGCCCGCGCCACCAGCACCTCGCCGGCCTCGGTCAGCCGGGCGCCGCGATGGTGCCGCACCAGCAGCGCCGCTCCCGCCTCCCGCTCCAGCTTGGCCAGCTGCTGGGAGAGGGCGGGCGGGGTGTAGCCGAGCCGGTCGGCGGCCCGGGTGATCGAGCCGGCCTCCGCGACCGCCACGAGCGCGGCCAGCCGAGTGGGGTCGTACATACGGCCAGCCTAAAGCAGCGCTTAAGGCAGACCCAGGCCATTCGAAATACCTGCTGAAGGCTCCGGCCGGGCAGGCTGGCGGCATGGACGGACAGCTCATCGCCTTCACCGGGATCGCCGCGGGCCTGGTGGCCATGCCGGGCGCCGACTTCACCGTGGTCGTACGCAACGCGCTCGTCTCCCGCCGCGCCGGCGCGGTCTGCGGGCTCGGCATCGCCGGCGGCCTGCTGGTGCACACCACTCTGGCGGTGGCCGGTGTCGCGGCCGTGCTGGTCGCCGTGCCGGCGCTGTTCCGGGCGCTGCAGCTGCTGGGCGGCGCCTATGTGCTCCAGCTCGGCGTGCGCACCCTGTGGTCGCTGCGACGGCCCGCCGAAGCGCCCGAGGAGGCCGTGGCGGACCGCGCCCACCCGCTCCGGCAGGGCTTCGTCACCAACGTCCTCAACCCCAAGGCCTCGCTGACCTTCCTGAGCCTGCTGCCCCAGTTCGTGCCCTCGGGGAGCCCGGCCCTGCCCCGCACGCTGCTGCTCGCGCTGATCGTGTGCGCGCTGGCGCTGGTGTGGTTCCAGGTGGTCGCTCTGCTGGTGGACCGGCTCGGCAGGTGGCTGCGCCGGCCCCGGGCCGCCCGTGGGCTCCAGGCGGGCACCGGGGTGGCGCTGACGGTGCTGGGAGCGGCCCTGCTGCTGGAGCCGCTCCTGCCCTGAGGCCCGGTCAGCTGACCCGGCCGTACCACACGCTCCTCGTCCAGATCTTCTCGAGCCGCACCACCGCGCCGGTCTTCGGGGCATGCCAGATCTTGTTGTGGCCGGCGTAGATGCCGACGTGGTAGACGCTGGAGCCGTAGTGGAAGAACACCAGGTCGCCGGCCCTGCGGCTGCCGACGGAGATGTGGTGCGTCCGGTTGTACTGCTGGGCGGCGGTCCGGGGCAGGGTCTTGCCCGCCTTCTTGAACGAGTAGAGCGTCAGCCCCGAGCAGTCGAACCGGTACGGTCCCGTGGCGCCCCACTGGTACGGGGACCCCTTCTTGGACGCCGCGACCTGGAGGGCCTTTGCCCCCATGGTGGCGGCCGAGGCGTCGGTGGCGAGGCCCGGGACCGCGATCGAGCCGCCGACGGCGGCGAGGGTGAGAGCCGAGGCCGTGCCGGCCCGGGCCATCAGCGACGGGACACGATTGAGCGCAGTCATGCGCAACCCTTCGTCAGCCGCCTGTGAAGGATGACCTGTCGGATTCGGGCTGGCGAAGTAGCCCGGCCGCTTTCGCGGCTTCACCCCAAGGGCCGCCCGGAGCCTCCGCCCGTCCGCTGCACACGGACGAACATCCGTTCCGGCGACCCGCCTTGCCTGGGTCCTCCACTCCTGCCGATCCACTCCTGTCGACCGGTCATCCGGGCGGCGGCAGGACTCGGCGTCCGCCCGGATCGCCCCGCCGCGGTGGCGGGGTCTTGTCGTCAGACAGGGATCTTCACTCACAGCTGTCCGAAAATCCCAACGGAACCGGGGATTTGTGGCGTTACTCACCACTCAGCCGTTCGGGTGGACAGCGCTGTGTTCGAGTCGCCGTCAGAACCCGGACGTAGCCCCGGACCTGGGAAGAAGCATGCACTCCTGGCCCCCGGAACGGCCCGGTGCGCAAGTCGGGAGGCCCGGAAAGTGATCCGGATATACACCGGTCGGCCGTACGTCGTTCGGGCCGTTTCGCGTCCGGCCCGAACGGCGCGTCTACACAAGGCTCCCGTGGGGCCGCAGACGCGTCCCGCTCAGCCGACGGAGGGTGATGCCGAGCGGGGCCTCGTACTGGCCGGGGCTCGCGACGTGGCCGCTGAGCGAGTAGAGCGTGAAGCCCGGGGACTTCTCGCTG
>NZ_JBSGDB010000750.1:0-2773 GCF_053602155.1 Streptomyces sp. NPDC004561 | reverse complement strand
CCTCGCGGTGACGGGCCGCGGCCCGGGCGCCGTGCGGGGCGGCCGGGCCCGCGGCCAGGGGGAAGGGGGGAAGGGGAAAAAAGAGCGGATGGGGGATAAGGGGGAACGCCCGGCTGTCGGGGGCGGGGGAAGGGTTCAGCTGTCGGCGACGAGCTTGCCCGCGTTGGCCCAGCTGTCCGCCGGGACCTCCTGGATCCAGACCTGAACCGTCTCGGCCGGGATCTTGTACGCGTCGACGAAGGCGTCCGTGATACGGGCGACCAGGTCGCGCTTGAGCTCGACGTCGCGCGGACCCTGCTGAACGGTCACGATCGGCATTTCTTCCTCCGGTAATTCGAGGGGGGATTTCTCTGATCGGTCGCCGGGCGCTTTTCGGCGTTTCCCCGGCACGTCCAGAACGTTAGGAGCGCCGCGCGGGCCCCGGCAAGGAATGTGCTCCCTAGGCGGCCCCCCGATGTCTCCTAGGAAACACGCCGCCGATGTGCCGCCCGCGCCCCCGTCTACATTCGGCAGCACCCGTGTCCGCAGAATTCTTCGCTTCCCATGTGGGGTATGACCGTGACGCAGACAGAAGACCGCCCCGTCCTCGTCGTCGGAGCCGGCCCCGTCGGGCTGACCGCCGCCACCGAACTGCTCCGCCGCGGCGTGCCCGTACGCTGCGTGGACCGCTCCTCGGGGCCGTCCCCGCTGACCAAGGCCCTCGCGGTGTGGCCGCGCACCCTGGAGCTGCTGCGCCGGCTCGGCGGCGGCGCCCGGATCGAGGAGCACGGCCTCCCGATCGAGTCCCTGCGCTACCACTCGCTGGGCCGCGAGGTGGCCCGTATCCGCTTCGACCGGCGCACCCGCCCGGTGACCCTGCCCCAGCCCGACGTGGAGGCCCTGCTCGCCGAGTCGCTGGCCGGCGCCGGGGGCAAGGTGGAGTGGGACACCGCGCTCGTCGCCCTGGAACAGCACCCCGACCGGGTGCACGCCACCCTGCGCGGCCCCGACGGCACCGAGCTGCGCGAGGAGTTCGCCTATGTCGTCGGCTGCGACGGCGCCGGCAGCACCGTGCGGGAACTGCTCGGCATCTCCTTCGAGGGCAGCACCTACGAGAACCTGTTCGCGCTCGCCGACGTCCGCGTCGAGGGACCCCTGGTGCACGACGCCAACTACTACTACTGCGGCCCGAAGGGCATCGTCGTCCTGGTCGGACTGCCCGGCGGCCGGTTCCGGGTGTTCACCGCCGCCCCGCCCGGCACCGCCCGCGAGGACATCGACCTGCCGCTCATCCAGCGCCTGGTCGACGAGCGCGGGCCGGGCGACCTGCGGCTGACCGACCCGACCTGGACGGCCGGCTTCGCCGTGCACGCCCGGCACGCCGCACGCACCCGCGAGGGCCGGGTCTTCCTCGCCGGGGACGCCGCGCACATCCACAGCCCGGCCGGCGGCCAGGGCCTCAACACCGGTGTGCAGGACGCCCACAACCTCGCCTGGAAGCTGGCGCTCGCCCACACCGGCCGGGCCGGCGACCCGCTGCTCGACAGCTACGCCGCCGAACGCGAACAGGTCGCGCGGACCGTGATCCGCCAGGCCGACCTGCAGACCCGCGCCTGGACCCCGGTCAAGCGCCGTCATGTCGCCCTGCGCGACGCCGCGTTGCGCACCGCGTCCGCGCTGCGGCTGTTCAACGCAGGCTACGTACCGGGCCTGGCCGGCCTCACCACCGTCTACCGCGAGGGCGCGGCCGTCGGCCCGAGGCACAGCGCCGCCGGCCTCACCACCGGCGCGCTCGTGCCCGACCGGCCGGTGTGGGACGCGCGCACCGTGCGGCGCACCCCGCTCCGGCTCGCCCTGGACGACCTGCGCCTGACCCTCCTCGTCGCGGTCCCCGCCGGCACCGCCGCACCCGACGCGGCGATCGCCCTGGCCGACGAACTCAGGGCGGAGTACGGCGAGTTGATCGACGTACGCTACCTGGACACCACCCGCCACGCACTCTCCGACGACCCGCCCGCCACCCCCTACCTGCGTCGCGCCGACGGCCGCTGCACCCTCGCCCTGACCCGCCCCGACGGCTACGTAGCGGTGAGCGGCGCCGGGGACGCGCCCCACCTGGTGGGCGACTGGCTGCGCACCGCCCTCGCGCAGGACGCCTGAACCACCTCCATGTCACCCCGGAAAGGAACCCCCATGTCCGTGATCCCCGAGTCCCACGCCGACCTGCTCGAACGCCCCCTGTTCGGCCACCTCGGCACGCTGCGCCCCGACGGCACCGTGCAGGTCAACCCCGTCTGGTTCCGCTGGGACGGCGAACTGCTGTGGTTCACCACCGAGAAGCGGCGCTACAAGTACCGCAACATCGCCGAGAACCCGCAGGCCACCCTCTCCGTCAACGACCCCGAGCAGCCCTACCGCTACCTGGAGGTGCGCGGCACGGTCGAGCGAATCGTCGACGACTCCTCCACCGACGGCTTCTTCGCGCTCGCCGACCGCTACGGCATGACCTTCGAACGCCCCATCGCCGACGCCCCGTACCGCGTCCTGCTGGGCCTGCGCCCGCAGCACACCACCTGCCAGTGACCGCCGCCTCGTGAAGGGAAGCAAGCCGATGTCCACCACCCCGCAGCGGGTCGCCGTCGTCACCGGAGCCGCCCGGGGCATCGGAGCGGCCACTGATGGACGTGTTGAGGATGTCCGTTTTGGGGAAGTACGCCCCGGCGGAGCTGGCCGGGGCGATGAACGTGACCGGCACGCCGCCGGCCCTTGCGATCACGTCGGCGAACTGCCAGGC
>NZ_JBSGDB010000749.1:0-2817 GCF_053602155.1 Streptomyces sp. NPDC004561 | reverse complement strand
CGCGGCGCAGCGGAGGCCGGCGCCCGCGTCCGTACCGCCGCCCGGCACGCCGTCGCTCACCCCTCGCTGTCCGTCACACCGGCAGCGTCCAGCAGGTGCCGTGCCACGATCCGGGCGCCCTCGTCGCCGGCGAGGATCGTGTAGTGGTTGACGCCGGGGACGCGCCGTGTGCGCACCAGTTCCGGGTCGAGGCCGGCGGCGGCGAGCCGCTGCTCGTCGTACAGGCCCTGGGGCTCGTCCATCAGACCGCGTTCCGCCCAGAGCATCACGGCCGGGCGGGGCAGCCGGTGCACCGCTCCCGAGACCCCCTCGCCCAGCTGGTCCACGCCGTCGACGCGGACCGCCTCCAGGCTGCAGGAGGAGCGCAGTTCGGGCTCCTCCCCCACGAGATCGCGCTGGATGTAGGCGTCGACCCACGGCGACCAGGAGCCTACGAAGGCCGGATGTCCCTGCCAGAACGCGCGATACGCGTCGCGGTCCGGGAACGTCATCGACAGCCGCCGCATGGCGGGACCGATCACCGCGGTGATCAGCTCATCGGGGTCCAGGCCGGCCGGGACTGGGAAGCCCACGCCGCCGTCCACCAGCAGCAGAGCCGAGAGCAGCCGCGGGTGGCGCACGGCGGTCAGGGCCGCGGTGAAGGCCCCCATGGAGTGGCCGGTCAGCACCACCCGCTCCACGCCGATCGCGTCCACCAGGGCGGCCATGTCGTCGGCGTGGGCCGCGATGCCGTACGGGCCGGGCAGGCGCCCGCTGCGGCCCCGGCCGCGCAGGTCGGGCGCCATCAGGGTGACCCGGCCGGCCAGGTGGTGGGCGACACGCGCCCAGCTCAGGCCGTTGGCGGTGATGCCGTGCAGGGCGAGGACCACCGGCGCGCCAGGCTCGTCGGCCGGCCAGCGCGACACGGCCAGCTCCCCGCCGGCCACCGGCACTCCGAACTCCTCGTGTGCCCGCGCGGCCACGGCCTGACGGGCCGTCGTGCCGTTCTCGGTGATGCGGCTCATGACGGAGGGACCTCCTCGCGGTGGGCGGTGGCGCGGGACGTACGGGCGGCGCGCACCCGGTCAGGGAGCCGGACCACGCCGCCGGGCAGCAGGTATACCACCGCCACGAACAGCGCGCCGAGCAGGAACAGCGGCTGCGAGAGCGGCACTCGGACCACGGCGGGCAGGCCGGCGACCGTGCCCGAGCCGGCCAGGTCGCCGAGCCGGTGGTCGGCCCAGGTGTACAGGATGCCGCCGATCATCGGGCCCCATCGGGTGCCCGAGCCGCCCAGCACCACCATGACCAGCAGGGACAGGGTGAAGTCGGAGGTGGTCGTCTGCGGGGTGGCGCCGCCGGTCAGCAGCAGGTACACGATGCCGCCGAGCGCGGCCAGGGTGCCGGCCAGGACGAAGGCGACCAGCTTGAAGCCGTACGGGCGCAGCCCGAGCACCTCGACCCGGCGCTCGTTCTCCCTGATGCCCTCCCAGACCCGGCCGGTGGGCGAGCGGACAGCCCACTGCACGACGAACAGCACCACCACGAGGTAGGCCAGTGCGATCCAGTACAGGTTGGCGGTGTGCTCGATGCCCACCAGCGGAGCGGGGAGTCCGCCGTCGGGCGCGGCCCTGCCCTCCTCGCCGCCGGTGACACCTCCGGGGTCGCGCTGCACGAGGATCGAGGCGGCCTGGGCGAAGGCCAGGGTCACCATGGAGAACCCGATGCCGCCGACCCGCAGGCTGACCGCGCCCAGCAGGGCCGACAGTGCCACCCCCGCGAGCAGGCCGAGCAGCGCGGACACGGCGAACGGCAGACCGGCCTCCAGCATGACGGTGTTGGTGACGTAGGTGCCCGTGGCGAAATAGAGGGCGTGCCCGAAGGACAGCAGTCCGGTGCGGCCGAGCAGCAGGTCGTAGCCGGTGGCCAGGCCGCCGAAGAGCAGGCACAGGGCGAGCAGTTGCAGGTTGCCGGGGCCGCCGATCGGGCCGTCGAGCAGTCCCGGCAGCGGCAGGGCGCTGTAGGGCACGGTGAAGAGCACCACCAGCAGCAGGGCGGGCCACCAGCGGGTGAGCCGCCGCAGCCGTTCGGAGCGGGTGGCGCCGGGGCGGTCCGCCGTGCGGGCCCGGCCGCGCGGCTGGGTGGCGGTGGTCATGCGAGCCTCCCGGTGAGCCCCCGCGGCCGGACGAGCAGCAGGGCGGCGAGCAGGACGACGACGGCGAGGTCGCCGAGCCCGGCGGTGGTGTAGTAGTTGGCGAACTGCTGGACGAGGCCCACGGCCACGGCGGCCAGTGCGGCGCCGGTGAGCGATCCCATGCCGCCCGTCACGACGACCACGAAGGCGAAGATGAGCAGCGAGGTGCCCTGTTCGGGGTCCACGGAGCCGAAGTAGAGGCCGCCGAGGGCACCGCCGAGGGCCGCCGCCGCGCCGCCGATGGCGAAGACCAGGGTGAAGGCCCTGCGTACGTCGATGCCGAGCGCGGTGACCATCGCCCGGTCCTCCACGCCCGCGCGGACCACCAGTCCGTGCCGGGTGCGGCCGAGGAACAGCCTGAGCGCGGTCAGCACCACCAGGGCCGCGCCGATCAGCACCAGGCGGTTGAGGGGCACTTCGGCGCCCAGCAGGGCGAAGGTGCCGGACAGCGCCTTCGGGCCGGGGAAGGGCCGGGCGTCGGAGCCCCAGATCGCGGACAGCAGGGCCGGGACGGCCAGGCCCACGCCCACCGTGGCGAGGATCTGCTCGCGGGGGCGGGTGTAGAGCGGGCGTATCACGGCGAGTTCGAGGAGCACGGCGGCGACGGTGCCCACCGCGGTGCCGAAGACGACGGCGAGGGCGAA
>NZ_JBSGDB010000748.1:0-2836 GCF_053602155.1 Streptomyces sp. NPDC004561 | reverse complement strand
CGTGGAAGCCCGTCGCGCGGCCGTCGCAGAACGTGCCGAGCTCGCCGGACACCCAGATCCGGACGGCGCCGCGCCGGTGAAGGGGCCGTCGGCCACCCGCCACCAGTCGGGCTGCATGCCGCCGTCCCCCAGCTCGTGCGCGGGGGCGAGATGCGGCGGGGACGGCGCGTTGCCCGGGGCGGGCGGCTCGGGGCGCTCGGCGGGACGCGGGCGCGGTACGACCCGGCGCAGCCCCTTGGGCCGCTCCTCGTCCGCCGGCTCCGGCTCGGGGCGCCGGGGCGCGGGCTGCGCGGGCACGGCGGGCCGCGGCCGCTGGGCGGCGCCGGCGCCCGCTGTGCCGCCCGCCGCCTCGACCACCTCGTCCGGGGTGCCGAGGCGCTCCAGGATGCGGCGGACGGCCGCGGGACTGTCCACCGTCGCCCTGGCCCGGCTCCGGTCGATCTCGTTGCGCAGCTCCGTCACGAGCCGCATCCGCGCCGCCGAGGGCAGCTGCCGCTGCTGAGCGACGTCTCCGACGCGGCTCAGATACTCGTAGACGACCTGGTCGCTCTCGATCCCCACGGAACCCCTCCGGGGTGACGCCGACTGAAACCCCGTGAGGACCGTAGCGCAGAGCCGGGCCGCACCCGCTACGGCTGAACCGGCGGAGGTAACCCGCTAACGTTGGCCGGATGAGCCAAGAGGCCAATCCAGCACCTCGGTCCCTCGCGGAAGCGCTCCGCGTCAGGGACGACGCCTCCCTGGCCGTGCTGCTGCGCAGCCGCCCGGATCTCATCACCCCCGTCCCGACCGACCTGACCCAGCTGGCCACCCGGGCCGGCACCCGCGCCTCGGTGCTGCGTGCCCTGGAGCGGCTGGACCGGTTCGCGCTGCAGACCGCGGAGGCGCTGGCCGTGGCCCCGGACCCGGCGTCGTACGCGACGCTGCTCGGTCTGATGGCCGGGGACGCCGGGAAGGAGACGGTGGCCGCCGCGCTCCCCCGCGCCCTCGGCGCCCTGCGCGACCAGGCCCTGGTGTGGGGCGACGACGAGCGGCTGCGCCTGGTCCGCACCGCCCGCGAACTGCTCGCGCCCTCCCCGCAGCACCCCTCCCCTACGGGTCTCGGACCCACCGTGCAGGAGGCCACCTCGGGCATGTCCCCGGGGCGGATCCAGGAGATCGTCACCACCGCCGGGCTGCCCACGACCCATGACTCGGTGTCGGCGGTGGCCTCGCTGACCGCGCTGTTCACCGGCCGGAGGAAGATGGCCGGGCTGCTCGCCGGGGCCCCGGACGCCTCCCGCGAGGTGCTGTCCCGGCTGGTGTGGGGGCCGCCGTACGGGCAGGTCACCCCGGAGCCGGCCGCCCATCTGCGCTGGCTGCTCGACCGGGGGCTGCTGCTGCCGATCGGCCCCGGCACGGTGGTGCTGCCCCGCGAGGTCGCCCTGCATCTGCGCGAGGGCCGCGCCCACCGGGCGCCCGAGCCGCTGCCGCCCGCCGTGGAGCCGGCCGCGACGCACCATCCACAGGTTGTGGACGCGACGGCGGCCGCGCAGGCGTACACCGCGCTCGCCACCGTCGAGGAACTGCTGAAGGACTGGGACGAGGGCGGTCCGGCCGTGCTGCGCGCGGGGGGCCTGAGCGTCCGCGACCTGAAGCGGACCGCCGTCGCCCTGGACGTGTCCGAGCCGGTCGCCGCGTTCTGGGCCGAGCTGGCGTACGCGGCGGGCCTGCTCGCCTCCGACGGCGAGGCCGACGAGCGCTACGCGGCCACCCCCGCCTACGACGAGTGGCTCGACCAGCCGCCCGCCGAGCGCTGGGCCCGGCTCGCCGGGGCCTGGCTGGCCGCCACCCGCACCTCGGGCCTGGTCGGCGGCCGGGACGCCAAGGACCGCACGCTCTCCGCGCTCGGCCCGGGGCTGGACCGCTCGGCCGCGCCCGAGGTACGGCACCGGGTCCTGACCCTGCTGGCCGGGCTCCCGGTTGGCGCCGCCCCGGACAGCGAGTCGGTGCTGGCCCGGCTGCGCTGGGAACGGCCCCTGCGCAGCCCCCAGCCGGAGGGCGGCGATCTGCGCACCCGGCTCGCCCGCTGGACCCTGTCCGAGGCGGAGCTGCTGGGCATGACCGGGCGGGGCGCCCTGTCCGCCCAGGGACGCGCGCTGCTCGGCGCGCCGGCGCCCGCCCCGGCCGACGCGGGCGAACCCGTCGGCCCGGGCGCGAAGCTCCCCGTCCACCACCGCTCGCCCGCCGAACCCGCACCCCTCGCCCCGGCCGAGCAGGCCGTGGCGGCCGCCGCCGCTGCCCGCCTCCTGGCCCCCCTGCTTCCCGAGCCCCTCGACCACGTCCTGCTCCAGGCCGACCTGACGGCGGTGGCCCCGGGCCCGCTGCAACGCCCGCTCGCGGACGTGCTGGGCGTGCTTGCGGACGTGGAGTCCAAGGGCGGCGCGACCGTGTACCGCTTCACCCCGGCCTCGGTGCGCCGCGCCCTGGACGCCGGCCGCACCGCCGCCGACCTGCACGACTTCCTCACCCGGCACTCCCGCACCCCGGTCCCGCAGCCGCTCGCGTACCTGATCGACGACGTGGCGCGCAGACACGGCCATCTGCGGGTGGGCGCCGCCTCGGCGTACGTGCGCTGCGACGACGACACCCTGCTGAACGAGATCCTCGCCGACAAGCGGGCCGCGGCCCTGCGGCTGCGCCGCCTGGCCCCGACCGTGCTGGCCGCCGAGTCCGACCCGGCGACGCTGCTGGAGGGCCTGCGCGCGATGGGCTACGCGCCCGCCGCCGAGTCCGCCGAGGGCGACGTCCTGATCACCCGCGCGCACGCCCACCGCACCACGCCCCGGACCGCGCC
>NZ_JBSGDB010000747.1:0-2857 GCF_053602155.1 Streptomyces sp. NPDC004561 | reverse complement strand
GTCCCGGCGTACTTCAACGACTCCGAGCGCCAGGCGACGAAGGAGGCCGAGCGCGGGTTGGCGGCCGCCACGATACGGACCCCCGGCGGCAGCGTCAGCGCGCCGACGCGCCGCTCCAGCACGAGCCGCAGCAGGGCCGCCTGCACCGCCGGGGGCGCGGTGGACAGCTCGTCCAGGAACAACAGCCCCCGCCCGGCCCGGACGAGCCGCACCGCCCAGTCCGGCGGCGCCATCGGGACGCCCTGCACCGCGGGATCGTCTCCCACCACGGGCAGCCCGGAGAAGTCGGACGGTTCGTGGACGCTCGCGATGACGGTGGTCAGCGGCAGCTCCAGGGTCTCGGCGAGCTGGGTCAGCGCCGCGGTCTTGCCGATGCCGGGTTCGCCCCACAGCAGCACCGGCAGGTCCGCGGTCACGGCCAGGGTCAGCGCCTCCAGCTGGATGTCGGCGCGCGGCTCGGTGGCGGTGTCGCGGAGCGCGGCCAACAGGACGTCGGCCACGTCGAGTTGAGAGGCGGGGAAGGGAACGGGGGAAAGGCGTGCGGGCATGGGTGATCACCTGAGGGTGTGAGTCGGGACAACGGAAGGGAGTTCAGCGCCGGGACGTCGCGCGGCGCGGGCGCCGATGACGGCTCGCCCGGCGGTCCGGGAGGTATCGGACCGGGCCGTCACCGATCAGACCGGCCCGGTACAGCCCGTAGGTGATGCGCCGTTCGGCGGCGGCCGCCAGCTCGTCCCGCAGGGGGCCGGGGCGCAGCACCGCGTCCGGGCCGAGCAGACCCTCGACCACGGCCAGGGCGCCGGCGGTGTCGCCGTGGTCCAGACGCTCCCGGACGCCGGCGAGGCAGTCCGGACGCCGGTGC
Source organism: Streptomyces sp. NPDC004561 (assembly GCF_053602155.1). Classification (NCBI taxonomy): domain Bacteria; kingdom Bacillati; phylum Actinomycetota; class Actinomycetes; order Kitasatosporales; family Streptomycetaceae; genus Streptomyces; species Streptomyces sp. NPDC004561. Next base: position 1,995 of record NZ_JBSGDB010000747.1, on the reverse strand, counting down.
GCCTCGTCGACGGCCCGCAGACAGGGCAGTGGCGGCCCGCCCAGCGCGAACAGCAGCTCCTCGCGCCGGAGTTCGGCCGGGTCGTGGTCCAGGGGCGCCAGTACGCCGTCGACCGGACCGATCCGGTGCGTGGCTCCCCGGCACTCCACGAGCCGCGCACCGCCCACCGGTTCGCGGGCGCGGGGCGGGCCGGGCGGCACCCGGCCGGGCGCCAGCGCGGCGGCCACCAGTGGATGCAGCCGGTCCGGGCCGAGCAGTCCGGCGCGCAGCAGCTCCAGGTCCGGCGGCACCCAGGTCGCCGCGTCGGGCAGGACGGGCAGGCCGGACAGGCCGCCTGACGCGGGCTCGGCCGCGATCCGCGGGCTCCCGCCGCCCTCGGCTCCGTGCGGGTCCGGCTCCAGGACCAGCCGGCGCCCGCCGCCGAAGCGGACGGTGAAGGGGCCGGCGGGGCGGCCCTCGGCGCGCAGCAGAAGGGCCGACTCCGCCGCCCACCGGGCGACGGCACAGCCATGGCCGGGGGGTACGAGCCCCAGCGGATCGTGGTCCGGCGGCACGGGCCCGTCGGCCCCCGACCGGCCGCGCAGTTCGGCGGCCCGGCCGGCGTCCCAGAGGTGGCGGTGCAGATCGAGCCGGTAGCGCCGGTTGGGGCGGGGATGCGGATGCCGGCGGGTCTCCTCGTGGACCGGATCCCACAGGGCGAGGCCGATGCGCTGGCCGGCGTCGGCCCAGGCGGGCGCGGTCCGGACCACGAGATGGACGGGACCGGCCCGGTCGAGTCTGTCGTACCGGGCCAGAGTGAGCGTCAGGCCCGGGCGCAGCAGCCCGTCGGGCGCGATCCTCGGCATGTGCCAGCGCAGCAGGTCCGGAGCGAGCCGGCGGAGGTCGGCGCGCACCCGTGCCGCGAGATCACGGCCATGGACGCGGGCGACGGAACGAAGATCGAGGTCGACGTCGAAGCGGGCGGCGGCGCACGCCCCCGCCCAGTCACCGGCGCGACGGCGGGCGGTCGCGGTCTCGATCATGGACGGTGGCACGGCGTACTCGCGTACGCGCAGCCACAGGGAGGGGCGGGAATCCCCGATCGCTGCGGAAGTGAGCATCAGCGCTCACCTTGCGCGGACGGGACCCCCAATCTGTGCACGGGGTGAGTCGTCATCGCGGCGAGCGTAGCCGTCCGCCCGCCACCGCGCCAGGCGATTTCCCGCGCCGAACCCGGCCGTGCCCGCTGGGGTATGGTGGCCGTCCGGCCGCGGATCGACGCGGCCCACGGACGCGAGGAGGTGGGACCCATCACCGCTGTGCCAGCCGGGGTGCTCTCTCCTCGTGACGGCGCGGTCGACCGGCGACGGTGACCGCGGGAGCGCCCTGCGATCTCGCGCTCCCGAAAGGCTTACGGCTTCCATGCCCTCCGTGTCCCCTCAGCCCCCGCTCACTCCCTCCGCCGTCGTCTCCATGCTGCGCGCCGCAGGCTGCGTCTTCGCCGAGGACGAGGCGGAGTTGATCCTCTCCACCGCCCGAACCCCGGACGAACTGGCCTCGATGGTGGACCGGCGCGCCACCGGGCTCCCGCTCGAACTCGTCCTCGGCTGGGCCGGGTTCCACGGTCTGCGCATCGCCGTGGAACCGGGGGTGTTCGTCCCCCGCCGCCGCACCGAGTTCCTGGTCGACCGGGCGCTGGCCGAGGCGCCGGACGCGACCCTGGTCGTGGACCTGTGCTGCGGCTCCGGCGCGCTCGGCGCGGCCCTCGCCGCCGCGCTGGACGGCGCGGAGGTGCACGCCGCCGACATCGACCCGGCCGCCGTGCGCTGCGCCCGCCGCAACCTCGCGGCCTTCGGCGGCCGGGCCCACCAGGGCGACCTGTACGACGCCCTGCCCACGGGCCTGCGCGGCCGGATCGGCCTCCTGACGGCCAACGTGCCCTACGTCCCCAGCGGCGAGATGCCCCTGCTGCCCGCCGAGGCCCGCGACCACGAGCCGCCGACCGCCCTGGACGGC
>NZ_JBSGDB010000746.1:0-2872 GCF_053602155.1 Streptomyces sp. NPDC004561 | reverse complement strand
GCCTGGGACCGGACCGCGGCGGCTCAGCTCTGCGGCGTAGACGGAGTACCTCGGAAGACGGCGGGGACCGCGGGGACGGGCACGCGCCGGCCGGGCGTGAGCCGAGCGGAGCCGGTGGCGCCAGGGCCCGGCCCGGGGTGGACGCCGGCGGCGAGACATCGGTGGACCGGCTGGGAGGTGTGCGTGGTGGGAGCGTGGCCGGGCGGCGCTGTTGGGGGACCTGCCGGACGGCCAGGGCCCGAGGCGGCCGGGCCGAATGGGTCCTGCCCGGGCGACGGCGTGTTCGGCGTCGGGCCGACGGCCGCGGTGGACGGCGAATGAGCGCGGCGGCTCAGTTCTGCGTCGTTCGCTGGGTCCAGGTCCAGGCGTACTGCAGCCAGTCCGCCACGGTCACCGCGCCGAGGCCGCCGCAGACCAGCCGGGTGAGCCGGGGCGCCGCGGTGTAGGAGCACACCAGGGTTCCGGCGGCCCAGGCGGACGTGCAGAACGGGCACGACAGCAGGTCGCCGACGGCCCGCCGGACCCCGCTGCCCCGCGGTGCGTCCATGACCTCGCTCGCCTCGCCCTCGCCCGTGCGGTGCGTGAACGGCGCCCGGAGAAAACTCGTGATCTTGTCCCGGGTCAGCAGCCTGGACGCCTTGTACGTCGCGGTGCCCAGCAGCACGACGTCCCAGGGCGGTACCTGCTCCGGCAGCCGCACGCCCCGGCGCCGGGCGAGCAGCGCGAACGTGCCGGCGCCCGCCGCGAACACGGAGGCGAGGGCGGCATAGCCGGCGAGAGGCACATCGCCCTCGTCGGCGTAGTGTGCGGCGTCCGTTGTCATGAGACCTCCCATTTCTCCCCTGGCGTGCGCGCGTGAGCGCCCTGCGTGGGGCCCTGAACCGAGTTCCCAGGGGGTGCCGGGCGACACGTGATCAAGGACCGGCGATGCCGTGACGTGGGGCAGGCCACATATGACCTGGTTCGCACCCTCTCCCTGCCGGGCCGGGTGCCGGGCTACCGTTTGGTCGAGCCCCTGTTTCCCCTTCGCATTTCGGACGGCCCGGCTGTGCTCACTGATCTGTCCCCCCTGATAACCGCGACGGCGCACTGGCTGACGGTCGCGTACCCGCCGGCCGGCGGCGCGCTGGCCACGGCCCTGTGCGAGGCGCAGGCCCGGCAGGCCGCGACGGTGGCGGCATGGCTGCGGTACCCGACCGAGATCGACGCGGCCCTGGTCACCATGGCCGGCCCCGGAGGCGCCGGCCGCCTCGACTGGATCACCGGTGCCGAGCCCGCCGCCGACGAAGCGGCCGAGGACCAGGCCTGGCGCACCTGGGTCGACGAGGTCGTGGCCAGCTGGGCGGCCGGCCTGCTCACCGATCCGGAGCTGGCCGGGCTCGCCGTCGCCGCCCTCGCCGAGGGTGAGCACTCCCCGGGCGCACCGGTCGAGTTCCGGCGGCTGCTCGCCCCCGACGACGGCGACCGTCGCGCCGCCGCACTGCTGCGCCACCCCGACCTGCTCGCCCCCGTGGCCGAACTTCACCACGGCCAGCTCCTCGCCCTGCTCAAGCCGGGCCGCGCCCTCGCCGCCTGACGGCCCTTGTCCGGCCGCGAGCGGAGCCGGGACGTTCGAGGATCCGCGCGACGCGAGCCGGATGGAGCAAGAGGCCCGGCCGGGAGCGGCGAAACGCCGTGACGGTCCTTCACGGCACCCCGTACAGGGACGAATATGCCGTGACATGGACATTCTGCTCGTCGCCAGCGCGTTCAACAGCCTCTCCCAGCGCCTGTACGCCGAACTGTCGGACCTGGGGCACCGTGTGGACGTCGTTCTCGCCTCGCAGGGCCCGGAACCGGTCCGTGCCGCCGTCCAGGAGCTGCGCCCCGAACTGGTCGTCGCGCCGATGCTCAGGACGGCCCTGCCCGCGGACGTGTGGCAGGAGCACACCTGCCTCATCGTGCATCCCGGTCCGCCCGGCGACCGCGGCCCCTCCTCGCTGGACTGGGCCATCGCGGGACAGGCGCCCCGGTGGGGCGTCACCGTGCTCCAGGCCGAGGCGGGCATGGACGCGGGCGCCGTCTGGGCGGCGGAGCCGTTCCCCGTGCCGCCCGTCGGCAAGAGCGACCTGTACCGCAACGAGGTCTCCGACGCCGCGGTGACCGCCGTCCTCACGGCCGTACGGCGCTACGCCGAGGGCTCGTACAAGCCGCGCCCGCAGACCGACCCCTCGATCGGCGTCGTCTGGCGGGACTTCTTCCGCCAGGAGCGGCGGCGCATCGACTGGGAGCACGACGACACCGAGACCGTCCTCGGCAAGCTCCGCGGCGCCGACTCGCAGCCCGGCGTCCTCGACGAACTCCTCGGCCGGGAGGTGTTCCTGCACGGCGGGCACCCCGAGGACCTGCTGCGCGGCCGCCCGGGCGAGCTGCTCGCCCACCGGGCCGGCGCCGTCTGCCGGGCCACCCGGGACGGCGCGGTCTGGATCCCGGAACTGCGCCCGCGCAAGAACTCCGGCGACCCGGCGCCCTTCCGCCGCCCCGCCGCCTCCATCCTCGCCTCCCTCGACCCCGGCCGCACACTGGCGGAGGACCCCGTACCGCTCGAACTGCCGCCCGGCCGACGCACGTTCACGGACATCCGCTACCGGCAGCAGGGCGACGTCGGCCTGCTGACCTTCTCCTTCCCGGGCGGTGCGACGAGCACCGACCAGTGCCGGCGCCTGCTCGCCGCCTACGAGCACGCGCTCACCCGCCCCACCCGGGTCCTGGTGCTCGGCGGAGCCCGCGACTTCTTCTCCAACGGCATCCACCTGAACGTCATCGAGGCCGCCCCCGACCCGGCCCAGGAGTCCTGGACCAACCTCAACGCCATGGACGACCTCGTCGAGGC
>NZ_JBSGDB010000745.1:0-2872 GCF_053602155.1 Streptomyces sp. NPDC004561 | reverse complement strand
GGGGCTCAGCCCCGCCACCGTTCGCCGCCGCCTGCACGCGCTCGGCGCCGACGGCGCCGTGCGCGTAGTGGTCTCACCGGTCGGGCCATCGCGAGCCGGCGGGTCGGCCGGGGCCCTGTTCCTGCGCATCCGGGTCCTGCGGGGAAAGCTCGACACGATCGTGGCCGCGCTCGCGGCGCGCGAGGACATCCCGTTCATCGACGTCACCACCTCGGGTGACGAGATCTTCGCGGTTGCCCGCACCGAGCCGGGATCACGCGACCCGTTGGTCTTCCGCCGGCTGCCCTCAACCCAGGCGGTGACGTCCCTGGAGAGCGCCACGATCCTGCACGTCTTCCGGCTCATCTCCGAGTGGCGGCACCAGGTGCTGACCGTGCCCGAACGCGCGGCGCTGAGCCCGGCCGAGCCGGTCCCCGGGGCGACGGCTTCCGGTTCTGCGGGCCCGTACGGCGTCGACACCGATGCCCTGGAAGTCCCTCATCGACGCCCTCACCCGCGACGCGCGTCTGAGTGCGGCCGCCCTGCCCGCCCGAACCGGCCACCCGGAGAGCACGGTGCGCCGCCGCCTCGCCCAACTGACGGCCCAGGGCCGCCTGATGACCCAGGTCCTGGTCGATCCGCGCCGCCTCGGCTGCCCATCGAGGCCAAGCTGCTGCTACACGTGGCCCCCGACCATCTGGCCGCCGCCGGGCAGGCGCCGGCCGACCACCCCTCGGTGCACGGTGCGTTCGCGACGTCGGGGCCCTCGAACCTGCACGCGGCCGCGTACTTCCCGGACCTGACAGCCCTCTACGGCTTCCTCTCCCGCGACCTGGTCGGCCTGGGCATCACTCATGTCGAGACGGCCATCGTCAGCCGCGCCGCCAAACGCACTCACGCGCCGGTCCAGCCGGTGCCAGGTGGCCAGGGCCGGGTGAACGCCACGTCGAAGAGCGGCAACTGACACCCACAGTCGAGGCCACTGTCCTGACCGATAAGGCCAGCAACCACCTGTCCGCCGTGATGTCCGCGCTGCTGAAGGCAGCACGCGGAACCACACTCAAAACGGTGACCGGGCTCGCGGCCGCGCAGGCCGCGCTAGAGGGCGCTCCACTCGCTGCCGACCCTGTCGACAATCTGAGCCTGGAGATCGACGGCGGGTGGGCGGCACCGCTCAATCTTGCGATCACCAGTGAACTGCCGCTGTGGAGCGACGACCTGTTCATACGGGAGATCGCCCACGCCGCGGCCGTCCCCGCGTTCGGCACCCGCGCCCTGTGCCTGGTTCTGGCGGCGGAGCAGCGCACAGCGGACACCTCTGAGGCGGACGACGCCCTCTTCGGGGCTCCGCAGCACACGATGTGCGACCGGCGGCACGTTTCGCTCTTCGTGATCGTCGCTGGGGACGTGGCGCTGCGCACATTCGGGTTTCAGGGAGTGGCAGAGTCCGGGCTGGGTGCCGGGCCGTGCTGTGGTCGCAGGCCGAACCCGGCGTCGAGGCCCGTGATCGTCAGCACGCGCAGCAGTGTCGTCCGAGCCCCTTGCAGAACGAACTCGGTCCCGGCTGGTTGGACGCTGTCCCGGGCCTCGATCAGGGTGCTGAGACTGGCCGCGTCGCAGAACGACACCGCGGACACGTCCATCACCAAGCGGACCGGCCACTGAGCGAGGCACTCTGTCACAACGGCTCCCAGTTCCGGGCCCGCGAACAAGTCCGGTTCACCGAAAACGCCCAGCAGCACCGTGTCGCCCTCACACAGCGCCAGGTAGGTGACTCCTCACCCGCTGCTCATCCCGCGTCCCTTGCGAGCGCAGCGCCGCCTGCAGGCAGCCCACCAGCCGCCGGCCGATCACCCGATGCCTGGTTCGAAAGCGGTCCGATGGTGCACGGGCCATGCGGGCTGACGCACTGGTGCTGAAGTGATGTGGTGGTGCGGCTGCGCCTGATCATGCCGCTCACCTGCCCCGGCAGACCGACATCTCTCCTGCCGCGACGCTATCCGACAACCGCCAGAAGCGCGTCACGCAAACGTTCGATCCCCGCGTCGTCGGCGTCGGGCGAGACGGCCGACTACCGGCTGCCTCCGGTGCCCACCGCCGGGCTCATCGTGCGTCAGTGCCAGGCTGGCGATGAGGCGTTTGCCGACCGGCTCCCGCATCGCCTCGAATCCCTGGCAGAGAGCCATGACGATCTCCAGGCCGTGCTGCCCCACCCGGCCCGCGTCCGCGGCCCGGGCCACCGGCAGCACCGGATCGGAGTCCCACACCTGGACCTCCACCAGATCCCCGGCGATCCGCAGATCCAGCAGGATCGGTCCGGCGGCGTACTTCTGCGCGTTGGTGACCAGTTCGCTCACCACCAGTTGCGTCACCTCCACCACCCGCTGCGAGACCGCAACGCCGTGCTCGGCGCGCATCCGGGTCAGGAAGCCGGCAGCCAGGCGACGGGCCTCGGCGATGCAGGGTCCCTGCCCGTCCAGAGCCACCGCCGCTCCCAGGGGAGCGTCATCACTGTGGGGCGTCATGCTGTCCTCGCCCGACAAGGCCCGTTCCATCCGCGCCGCCTCTTCTACCTCATGCTTCCAGGGCCACGTACCCGTGATCGGCCAAGGCATCCCACCCCGAACCACGCAGGGTTTGTTGGGTAGGCCACACATGGGCATCGGCCCATACGATGCCGGGCATCGTTTCGGGCAAAATGCCAGGCCGTAGTCGAGATCAAAAATGCTGAGGAAGTCGTGATGGAGACCGAGAACGTGTACCGGCCGGAACCGTTGAAGGTCACCTCCACAGCCACCGCCGGCACCACCGTGGTGACCGTGAGCGGCGAGATCGACCACACCAGCGCCGGCCCGCTCGTCCAGGCCCTGGCCCCCGGCGGACTCGGCGACCC
>NZ_JBSGDB010000744.1:0-2891 GCF_053602155.1 Streptomyces sp. NPDC004561 | reverse complement strand
ACGTCGGCGGGCGGCGCGGAGATGGCTGCCGACCTGCGAAGCTCGCCGCTTTTTGCACGCCACGCCGAACCAAATATGACAGTTCATATGCTTATCGTCCTTATTGTGCGAGGTGCTGACAGCAACGATCGAGGGGGCGCACAACGCGTCTGGACGGGACGCGGGTTGGGATGGCGATGAGTGGAATCAGCCGCCGGAATGTGGCACGCCTGGGCCTCGGCGTCGGTGCCGGCGCGGCCGTCGCCTCACTGGCCCGGTGCGGCGGTGGGGACGGTTGGGGCTTCGGCTCGTCGGGCCCCGGCGGGTCGCAGGCGGCGCCCCGGTTGATCGGCGACGGCTCGACGTCGTACACCGGACGCCAGCCCAACCAGCCGGACCCGCCCACCGCCCTCGAACCGGGTGAGACTCCCCCGCAGTTCGTGGTGTTCTCCTGGGACGGCGCCGGCGAGGTGGGCACCGGCCTGTTCCAGCGCTTCCTGGAACTCGCCCGCGCCCACGAAGCGCACATGACGTTCTTCCTGTCCGGCCTCTACCTGTTGCCGGAGGACAAGAAGCGGCTGTACCAGCCGCCGAACAACCCGGTCGGCGCCTCGGACATCGGATACCTCACCGACGAGCACCTCAAGGCGACCCTGAAGTACGTGGGCCAGGCGTGGCTCGAGGGCCACGAGATCGGCACGCACTTCAACGGGCACTTCTGCGAGGGCCCCGGGTCGGTGGCCGACTGGACCTCCTCTCAGTGGCGTTGGGAGATCGAGCAGGCCCGGTCGTTCGTCAAGTCTTGGAAGACGAACACCGGTTGGCACGACCGTCCGCCCCTGCCCTTCGACTACGACAAGGAACTGGTGGGCGGCCGCACCCCGTGCCTGCTCGGGCAGGAGAGCCTGCTGCCCGTCGCCCGCGCACTGGGCTGGCGCTACGACGCCTCGTCACCGGGCGGGGTGCAGCGCTGGCCGCGGAAGCAGGGAGGCGTCTGGGATCTCCCGCTGCAGGGCATCCCCTTCCCGGGGCACAGTTTCGAAGTGCTGAGCATGGACTGGAACATGCTGGCGAACCAGTCCGGGAACTCGACGCGCGCCCCCTCGTACAACTACTCCTACTGGCGTGCCCAGGCGACGCAGTCGTACATGGCCGGGTTCGACCGGGCGTACGAGACCAACCGGGCGCCGATGTTCATCGGCAACCACTTCGAGGAGTGGAACGGCGGTATCTACATGGACGCGGCCGAGGAGGCCCTGAGGCAGATCGCCGGGCGGCCGGAGGTTCGTCTGGTCTCCTTCCGGCAGTTCGTCGACTGGCTCGACGCGCAGGATCCGGCCGTGCTCGCGCGACTGCGCACCCTGGAGGTCGGCGAGAAGCCCCCGGGCGGCTGGTCCACCTATCTGCGCCCGGCCAAGGAGTCCTAGGCAGTGGCGCGGCGGGCGTACACCTCTATCTCGATCTTCATCCGGGGGTCGGCGAGCCCGCACTCCATCATGGTGGCGGCCGGCCTGACGTCGCCGAAGACGCGGCGCAGCACGGGCCAGCAGGGCTCGAAGTCCGCGCGGTCGGGCAGCAGGTAGCGCACGCGCACCACGTCGGCGAAGGTGCACTTCGCCTCGGTCAGGGCGGCTCCGATGTTGCGCAGGCACTGCTCGGCCTGCTCCACGACGTCGTCCGGGATCGTCATGGTCGTGTAGTCGAAGCCGGTGGTCCCGGACACGTGCACCCAGTCGCCGTCGACCACGGCACGGGCGTAACCGATCTGCTCCTCGAAGGCCGAGCCGCTGAGGATCGCGCGTCGCTCTGTCATGTGCCGAACGCTAGGCGGCGGGCTCCGATACGTCTAATACAGGGATGACCATGAGCTGATATCTCTGGGGATATGGACCGCCCCGAACTTCCCCTGCCGCAGCTTCACGCCTTCATCGTGCTCGCCGAGGAACTGCACTTCGGGCACGCGGCCGCCCGGCTGGGCATCGCCCAGCCGCCGCTGAGCCAGCAGATCCGCCGGCTGGAGGACAAGGTCGGGCATCCGCTGTTCGAGCGGGGCCCGGGGCGGGTCACGCTCACCCCGGCGGGCCGCGCGCTGCTGCCGGCCGCGCGGGGGGCCCTCAGCGGGCTCGCGGACGGGCTGGCCGCCGCGCGGGCCGTGGGCAGCGGCCGGGCCGGACGGCTGCGGATCGGCTTCGCCGCCTCGCTCGCCCTGACCGTCCTGCCCGGCCTGCTGCGCGACTTCCGGCAGCGGTTCCCCGAGGCCCACCTCGACATCACGAGATGACCACGGCACCGCAGCTCGACGCCCTGCGCGAGAGGACGATCGACATCGGGCTGCTGCGCGAGCCGCCGGCCGGTGAGCCGGAGCTGGGCTTCCGGACCGTGCTCAGCGAGCCGTTCGTGGCCGTCCTGCCGTCCGGGCACCCGCTGGCCGCCCGGCGTGCCGTGCCCCTCGGACAGCTGGCCGGCGAGCCGTTCGTACTGCTGCCGCGCGCGGTCGGGCCGCGGCTGTACGACCAGATCACCGGCCTGTGCGAGGCGGCGGGTTTCACGCCCCGGATCTCCCAGCACGCGGTGGAGTGGCAGACCGTGTGCGCACTCGTGGAGACCGGCCTCGGGGTGTCCGTGGCGCCGGCGAGCATCCGGCGCATCCGGCTCAAGGGCGTCGCGTTCCGGCGCGTCGATCCGGGGACCGCCCGTACCCGGGTCGCCGTCGCGTGGCGCGGGAACGACCGCAATCCCCTGGTCGGGCATCTGCTCGCGACGGTCGGCCAGGTCCCGCCGGGACCTTCGCGAGAGGCCCTCACTGCTCCGGACGCACCGGATGCCCGCTCATGATCGAGACGCGGTTGAACGCGTTGATGGTGACGGCGACCCAGATCACCGCCGATATCTGGTCGTCGTCGAGGACGTCC
>NZ_JBSGDB010000743.1:0-2902 GCF_053602155.1 Streptomyces sp. NPDC004561 | reverse complement strand
CGCCGGGAGCCTCCTTCGCGAGGTCGGCGGGGCGCGGCCAGCGGGCGAGCCACTGCTCGTAGACGGGCAGCACGCGGTTCACCGGCGTCTGCTGGAGCATGAACTCGCTGACCATCACACCCCACGCGCCCGCCTCCGGGCGGCGCCAGGGGAGGTCGCGGGCGTGGGCGTCGAACCAGGCGATCACGGGGGTGTGAAGCTTCTCAGTCATGGCCTTCCGATCCTGCCACGCCGGGACGGGCATGGCGGGTGACCGCATGGTCACCCAGCGTGGCGGAACAGGAAGAACCCTGCCCAAGGCGGCAGTTGCCGGGATGATGATCCGGAAAAGTTGGTGTGCGCGCGGCGGGTGACGCAAGGGAGCGCGCCGATCTCTCGTACAGTTTGCGCCGTGGGATCTCTGCGCAATCCGGTCGGGCCGCTTCCCTCCTCCATCTACTGGCGACGGAGGGTCGTACTGGTGTCGGTGGTCGCCGTGTTGGCGCTGCTGATCACCTGGATCGTCACGTCCGGTGGCGGGGGCGGCAGGAAGGGCCCCGACGAGTCCAACGGCAAGAATCCCGCGCCCACCATCACCCCGGGCCCCTCCGGGTCCGGGCCCGCCTACAGCCAACACCCGGGCGGGCGCGACCAGTCGGGCGGCGGCTCCGGTGGGAGCGGGTCCGGTGACGGAGGCGGTTCGGGTGACGGAGGCGGTTCGGGGGACGGTTCCTCCGGCTCGGGCGGCGGTTCCGGATCCGGTTCCGGTGGTGGCGGCGTCGTCACGGGGGACGCGCTCCCGGCGTCCTCCACACTGCCCAACTGCACCGGCAAGGCGGCGTTGTTGAGCCTGCGCAGCCTGCACAACTCCTACTCGCCGGACCAGACGCCCACCTTTGAACTCGTCGCGAAGAACAGCTCCTCCGGCGACTGCAAGGTCGATCTCGGACCGAAGAGCACGGTGTTGACCATCACGCCGTCCGACGGCGACAACGCGTACTGGTCGTCGGCCGACTGCCCCAAGGGCGCGGGAAACCTGCTGTTCCGGGTGCCGGCCGGCCAGAGCATCACGTACACCGTGAAGTGGGACCGCAGGCCGAGCGCGCCGCAGTGCGCGACGCCCGCCGCGGGCTCGGCGAAGGCGGGCACCTACCTGCTGGAGGCCAAGGCGCCCGGCTACGGAAAGGTCCAGGCGTCCTTCGTCCTGTCGGCGGACTAGCGCTGCGACCGGCAGGGACGCGGGGAACCGCAGGGCCTGGCGCGACGGATCCGCGGCCGGCGACGCGATGCGCCGGCCCCGGGAGTCAGACGTACCGCTCCAGGATGGACGACTCCGCCAGCCGCGACAGCCCCTCGCGGACGCTCCTCGCCCGGGCCTCGCCGACGCCGTCCACGGTCTGCAGATCGTCGACGCTCGCGGCCAGCAGCTTCTGCAGGCCGCCGAAGTGCTCCACCAGACGGTCGATGATCGCGCCCGGAAGACGCGGCACCTTCGCCAGCAGGCGGAAGCCCCGCGGGGACACCGCCGAGTCCAGGGTCTCGGGCGAACCGGTGTAGCCCAGCGCCCGCGCCACCGTGCCCATTTCGAGCAGTTCCGCGTGGGAGAGGGCGTCCAGCTCGGACAGCGCCTCGTCGACGGTGCGGGAGCGCTTGGCCGTGGGCTCGGGCACGTAGTCGCGGACGACCAGCTCGCGGTCGGGCTCGACGCCGGCGATCAACTCCTCCAGCTGGAGCGCGAGAAGACGGCCGTCGGTGCCCAGTTCGACCACGTACTCGGCGATCTCGGTGGCGATGCGCCGGACCATCTCCAGGCGCTGCGCGACGGCGGACACGTCCCGCACCGTCACCAGGTCCTCGATCTCCAGTGCCGACAGCGTGCCCGCGACCTCGTCCAGCCGGAGCTTGTAGCGCTCCAGGGTGGCCAGCGCCTGGTTCGCGCGGGAGAGGATCGCCGCCGAGTCCTCGAGGACCCGGCGCTGACCGTCCACGTACAGGGCGATCAGGCGCATCGACTGGGAGACCGACACCACCGGGAAGCCGACCTGCTTGCTCACCCGGTCCGCCGTGCGGTGCCGGGTGCCCGTCTCCTCCGTGGGGATCGTCGGGTCCGGGACCAGCTGGACGCCGGCGCGCAGGATCTTCGACAGGTCCGACGACAGCACGATGCCGCCGTCCAGCTTGCACAGCTCCCGCAGCCGGGTGGCGGTGAACTCGACGTCCAGGACGAAGCCGCCCGTGCACATCGCCTCGACCGTCTTGTCGGAGCCGAGGAGGATGAGGCCGCCGGTGTTGCCGCGCAGCACGCGCTCGAGGCCGTCGCGCAGGGCCGTACCGGGTGCCACGGCACTCAGCGAGGCGCGCATCAGGCGATCGGAACCGGCACTCCCACCGGACTTTCCGGGAGCTGCTGCCCGGTCGTTGGCTGCCACTGCACTCCTCCGGTCGCAGGTTCTGACGCGCTCCCGTTCCCGCACTCGGTTCGTACGGACGGGCGAGACCTGGGCAAAGTCTACCGGCGCTGCTCCGCCTCCTGCGGGGCCTCTCGGCGACGCGAGCGCGGCAGCACCCGCAGCGCGTCCCCCATGTCGGCGACTTCCAGGACCTTCATGCCGGACGGGACCTTGCCCGGATCGGTCGGTACGAGCGCGTGCGTGAAGCCCAGCCGGTGCGCCTCGGCGAGCCTGCGCTGCACGCCCGTGACCCGTCTCACCTCGCCCGCCAGGCCGACCTCGCCGATGGCCACCAGGTTCTTCGGCAGCGGGGTGTCGCTGGCGGCGGAGGCGAGCGCGAGGGCGATCGCCAGGTCGGCGGCCGGCTCGGACAGCTTCACGCCGCCGACCGTCGCCGAGTAGATGTCCCGCTTGCCGAGCGCGCTGATCCTGCCACGCTGCTCCAGGACGGCCAGCATCATCGACACCCGGGA
>NZ_JBSGDB010000742.1:0-2908 GCF_053602155.1 Streptomyces sp. NPDC004561 | reverse complement strand
GTGAGCGCGCGGCGGCGGGTGATGTCGGGCATGCGGGTCCTTGGGTCAGGGGGTTCGGGTGGTGACGACGCATGCCTATCCGGGGGTCCGAGCGCAGAAGAAATCCCCCGTAACCGGTTGGCCGGGATCAGGACAATTGGCCACATGCCGTACAGGGTTGAACCAAAACGATCTTGCTGTGGCGGTGGGGTGATCGACCCCGGAACGGGGAATTCCTTGCCGGGCGGCGCGGCTTTCCGGTGATCCTTCTCGGCCGCCGTGCGCACGGGTGGCGCGGCTCACGGCGGCAAAGTGACGCGATCGGGGCGCCGTACGCCCTGCTACCCTCCGTTGTCGTTCGGCCACGTCGGGTGACTGTCAGGGGTATGTGCGTGAAGGTCGTCTGTGTCGGAGGCGGGCCCGCGGGCCTGTACCTCGCCATCCTGCTCAAGCTGCGCAACCCGTCCCACGACGTCACCGTCCACGAGCGCAACCCCGAGGGCTGCACCTACGGCTGGGGCGTCACGTACTGGCGCGGCCTCCTCGACCGGCTCCAGGCGTACGACGCCACCACGGCGCGGGCGATCGAGGAGGCCTCGGTGCGCTGGAGCGAAGGCGTCGCGCGGGTGGGGGAGCTGACGACACGTCACCGGGGCGACGAGGGCTTCGGCATCGGCCGCCACCGGCTGCTCGACCTGCTCGCCGACCGGGCCCGCACCCTCGGCGTGCGCCTGGAGTTCGAGAGCGAGATCACCGAACCGCCCGCCGACGCGGACCTCGTCGTGGCGGCCGACGGCGTGCACAGCGCCCTGCGCACCCGCCACGCCGGGCACTTCGGCACCGAGACCGGCGCCGGCCGCAACCCCTACGTCTGGCTCGGCACCACCAAGGTCTTCGACGCGTTCACCTTCGCCTTCACCGAGACCGGGCACGGCTGGATCTGGGCCTACGGCTACGGCTACAGCGGCGACCACAGCACCTGCGTCGTCGAGTGCTCCCCCGAGACCCTCACCGGCCTCGGCCTGGACCGCATGGACCAGGGCGAGGGCCTCACCCTGCTGGAGAAGCTCTTCGCCGGCGTCCTCGACGGCCACCCCCTGATCGCTCGCCCCGGGGCGACCTGGCAGACCTTCCGCACGCTCACCAACCGCGCCTGGCACCACGGCAACCTGGTCCTGCTCGGCGACGCGGCCCACACCACCCACTACTCCATCGGCGCCGGCACCACCCTCGCCCTGGAGGACGCCATGTGCCTGGCCGGCGCCCTGCGTGAGCACTCCCGCCTGCCCGAGGCGCTCGCCGCCTACCAGCGCCGGCGCCAGGCCGAACTGCTCTCCGCGCAGAGCGCGGCCCGCTACAGCGCCCGGTGGTACGAGAACCTGCCCCGCTACATCCACCTGCCTCCGCACCGCATGTTCGCCCTGCTCGGCCAGCGCCACTCGCCGCTGCTGCCCCACGTCCCGCCGCAGCTGTACTACGGCCTCGACAAGGCCGCCGGGCAACTGGAGGTGCTGCGCAGGTTCAAGCGATGGCTCGGCCCCCGCACGGCCCGGGCCCTGCAGCACGCCCGCTCCACGGGCGACCGGCGCTAGCCGCCCCTTCCCCCCACACGCAGCACGCCCGCTCCGGAGGAGTACCGCCCATGGCCGTACCCGTCACGTTCGACCATGCCTCGACCGGCTACAGCCCGCAGCGCGCCTACTGGCTGGCCCGCGTGGCCGAGCTGGCCTACAAGGACCGCGCCGCCATCGAGAGCCAGGCCGCCCAGTGGGGCTTCGACCAGGTGCGGCACCACGAGACCCGCTTCACCCCGCCCTTCCCGCTGGAGGACACCCAGGCCTGCACCATGGCGAGCGACCGGATGATCGTCACGGCGTTCCGCGGCACCGAGCCCGCCCGGATCAGGGACTGGCTCTCCGACTCCGACACCCCGCCGTGGCCCGGCCCCGGCGGCAACGGCTACGTCCACCACGGCTTCGCCGAGGCCCTGGAGTCGGTCTACCCGGCCGTCTCCGCCGCCCTCGCCGAGCTGCGCACCGACGGGCAGAGCGTCTACTTCACCGGGCACAGCCTCGGCGGCGCCCTCGCCATGCTGGCCGGTGCCCGGCTGTACCTGGAGGACCCGCACCTGGCAGCGGACGGCGTCTACACCTTCGGCCGGCCCCGCACCTGCGACCGGCTGCTCGCCGAGGCGTTCCACAAGGGGTTCGGCGGCCGCATGTACCGCTTCGTCAACAACAACGACATCGTCACCCAGTTGCCGCCCGAGCCCGCCTTCACCCATGTGCGGGCGCTGCGCTACATCGACTCCCAGGGCCGGCTGCACGAGAGCATGCCGATGCTCTCGGCCCTCGCCGACCGCGCGAGGGGGATGACCGCCGGCGCCTTCGCGCCCGCCTCCGACGGCATCCGCGACCACTTCATGGCCAACTACCTGACGGCCCTGGAGAAGAACCTGGCCTGAGCTGTCGCCAGGAGGCCCGAGCGGCGTTGGTGAATGACCATTCACTCGACAGGGTGAATGGTCATTCACCTCTCCGCCATGTCGTCCGCAGGAGCGCCGATGGGCCGCCCCGTCCCGACATCCCGGCCGCCGGCCGGCCCGCCCCGGCTGCGGGACCGGCTCACGATTCCCGTGCTGGCGTCGGGCGGAATCCTCATGGCGGTCATGCAGACCGTGGTCGTCCCCCTCCTGCCGGACCTGCCCCGGCTCACCGGCGCCTCGCCCGCCGCCGTCTCCTGGACGGTCACCGCCACCCTGCTCTCCGGTGCCGTGCTCACCCCGCTGCAGGGCGACCACGGCGACATCCTGCGCGCCAACTTCCGTGCCCAGGTGACCGAACGACTCGCCGCCCGGCTCACCGGCCCCGACCCCGGCCTGCGTGCCGAGCTGGCCGTCGCCGCCCTCGTCGGCCTCGGCGTGATGTAC
>NZ_JBSGDB010000741.1:0-2911 GCF_053602155.1 Streptomyces sp. NPDC004561 | reverse complement strand
AGAACGCCTACGACTCCCTGAAGGCCGCCAACGACGCATCGCGCGAACACCCCTCGCGCACGCTGGTGGTCATCACTCCGTTCCACCACCTGGACCACCCGCGCGCGGGCGAACTGGTCGCCGTGGCGGAGCCGGACGCCTGGTTCACCTACTACTACTGGCTGGACGACGCCCGCGCCCCCGACTTCGCACGGCTCGTGGAGATCCACCGCAAGCCCGGATACGACCCGGTCGAGCTGTTCATGGATCCCCAGGACCCCTACGTCAAGGTCAAGGCGGCCACCGCGCTCGCCCGCAAGAAGCTCGGCCTGCGCTACCGCATGGCGGTCGTGCCCCTCGACGCCTCACCCGTCCGGGGCAGCCACGGCCGCCTCCCCACGAGCGACGACGACGGCCCGCTCCTCCTGTGCTCCACCCCCCGCGCCGTCGGCGACCGCATCGCGGCCACCGACGTGAAACCGCTCCTGCTCCACCTCGCCGGTCTCCGCACCGACCACCTGTGAAGGAAGGCTCCCGTGAACAACACGCATGACACCGACGACCAGCTGCGCCGCAGCCTCGGCATCGGCCGCCGCCGCTTCCTGAGCACCTGCACCGCCGTCACCGCGGGCGCGATCGCCGCCCCCGCCCTCGGCGCGATCCCCGTCCATGCCGCACCCCGGACGGGCGGTGACAACGGCGAGGGGCAGGTCCTCGTCCCCGCCGACAAGCGGGGCATCATCCTCTACACCGTCCGCGACGCCATCGGCCGCGACCCGCAGTCCACGTCGCTGCCGTCCGGCTTCCGGGAGGTCTTCGAACAGCTCGCCCGGTTCGGCTACCAGCAGGTCGAGTTCGCGGGCTACGGCCAGCACGCCAACGCGCCCGGCGGGGCGAACCTGGAGTCCGTCGAGGGCGCGAAGCAGCTGCGCCGCTGGCTCGACGACTCCGGGCTGCGCGCCCAGGGCAACCACGGCTTCATCCCCGGCTCCTGGCCGCTGAGCAGCACCGACCTGGACACCTTCAAGAAGCACCTGGAGATCGCCAACATCCTCGGCATGGCCCACGTGGGTACGGGCGGCGACCCCACCAGCAGCGCCTACAAGGCGGACTGGGACGTGGCCGCCGACAAGTGGCACGCCCTCGGCGACCTCGCCCGCCGCGCCGGTCTGAAGCTGTACACCCACAACCACGACGCCGCCTACGGCTTCCTCCTCGACGGCGGCCCGCTCGACGCCCAGGGCCGGCCGACCCGCAGCTCCGGCATCCGCAAGCTGGAGTACTTCCTCACCATCACCGACCCGAAGCTGATCTGGCTGGAGATGGACATCTTCTGGGCGCACGTGGCCCAGTACAAGTTCCGCACCTACACCGCCCACGACGGCTCGACGCAGACGAACATCTTCGACCCGGCCGGCCTGGTCACCCGCCACGACAAGCGCTACCCGCTTTTCCACGCCAAGGACGGCGTCGTCAACACGACGAACGGCATGGGCTACGACATGGTCCCGTTCGGCACCGGGGTCATCGACTACCGGACGTTCTTCTCCCGCGTCGGCCACCGCAACTACCACAACCCGATGGTCGAGCAGGACAACGCCCCGAGCACCACGAACCCGGGGCAGTCCCTGGAGCACGCGGCCATCGGCTACCGCAACCTGGCGGCACTGCGCCGCTAGCGGCCACGCCCGCCGCACGAGTGCCTCCCCGGCGCCCACCGGGGAGGCACTCCCGGCCGAATCCAGCCGTTTTCCGGCCGCTCACCCTCGGGACCACGGCCGGGCTCGGTCTTCGGGCTCCTGCCCCAGGGACTCGTCGGCGGCCGTGTTCGCGCCCTGGTCGAGGCCCGCCCGCGGTCCGACCGGGCACACGGTGTCGGCCGACGCGGGCGAAGACCATTCATAGGGCTGGAGCCCGACCCGGACCGAGCCCCGCCGGGGCCGGCTGCGCCTGCCCGCACCAGCCGTCGCCTTCGCCACCTCGGCCCCCGTGTTGCCCTGCGGGCACCCCGGCCGACCGGTCCGCCACGCCTGCCCGGGCACGCGGCTGTGGCGCATGGCCCGCCTGTACGCCGGCACGTGCGGCCGACCGTCCTCAGCGGCCCCTGGCATGCAGCGAGGTCAGGAACTGCTGGTCATCGACGCGCGCAGCCGGGAGCTGGCCATGCGCATGTGCTCGGCCATGGCGCGGTCGGCGGCCTCGGGGTCGCGGGAGCGGATGGCCTGGAGCACCGCGTCGTGTTCGCACAACGTGCCGCTGACGGTCCCCTCTATGTCACTGACACGCTCCATCCACACCTGCAGAAGCGCGCGGATGCTGTGCAGGATGTCGCTGAGCACCGAGTTCCGGGCGATGCGGGCGCACTCGAGGTGGAAGGCGATGTCCGCGTCGATGAACGTCTTGACGTCACCGCCTGCCTCGCGCATCTGCGCGAGGTGCTCCTCCAGCCTGGCCACGTCCTCGTCGGCGGCACACTCGTCACCAGCTTCGACATGGCCGGTGTCTCCCTCACGCTGACCTGGCTGGACAGCCGGCTGGAAGAGCTGTGGCAGACGCCCGCCGACACGCCCGCCTACCGCAAGGGCGCCATCGGCGTCCCCGAGACGGCCGCAGCCGCCCCCGTCGCCGAGACGGACACCACGGGCGGCACGGACACCGCCGAAGCGGTTCCCAGGGCCTCCGAGGAGTCCCGGCGCAGCGCCCGTACCGCCCTTGCCGCGCTGGAGGCGGTGGCCCGCACCATCGACGCACACGCCGAGGAACTCGGCCGGATCGACGCCGGCGCCGGCACGCTCCTCGCCCGCGCCGCCGACGCCTGGGCCGACAAGGCCGGCGGGACCTCCGGCGCCCTGTGGGGCGCGATCCTGCACGGCTTCGCCGCCGCCCTCGGTGACCAGGACGCCGCGACGGCGGCCCGCGTCGCCGACGGAGC
>NZ_JBSGDB010000740.1:0-2915 GCF_053602155.1 Streptomyces sp. NPDC004561 | reverse complement strand
CGTCCCGCCCCCCGGGCTCGGCCCCGGCGAGTACCGCATGTCCCAGGAGGACGTGGACCGCTCGCAGGAGTTCCGCAAGTGCATCGAGTGCTACCTGTGCCAGAACACCTGCCATGTGGTGCGCGATCACGAGGAGAACAAGCCCGCGTTCGCCGGCCCGCGATTCCTCATGCGGATCGCCGAACTCGACATGCATCCCCTGGACGCGGCCGCCGAGACCGGCCTGGACCGCAAGCGCGCGGCCCAGGACGAGCACGGCCTCGGCTACTGCAACATCACCAAGTGCTGCACCGAGGTCTGCCCCGAGGGCATCAGGATCACGGACAACGCCCTGATCCCCCTGAAGGAGCGGGCCGTGGACCGCAAGTACGACCCGCTGGTGTGGCTGGGCTCGAAGATCAGGAGGCGCTCGTCGTAGTGGCGCGGCCCGGGCGCTGGGCGAGCATCTGAAGGCCCAGCGCCCCCATGAACAGGAACCAGCCGACGAGCGGGAGCACGTCGAACCTGTGCGGGAGCGCCCCGAGGAACATCCAGAGGGCCAGCCCGACCGCCCCGGTCAGCTGGCCGTACCCCCACAGCTTCGGCCGCAGGATCCGGCGCCGGCCCAGCGGGATCACCCATCCGGTCGTGATGCCCGCGACGCCGAAGCCCACCATCAGCGCCACGACCAGGGCTGCCGCGACCACCAGGAACATGTGCATGACGACGATGGTCCCAGCGGGACCGGAATCGCGCCAGGGTCATGCGCACCAGCCCTCCCGGTACGCCCGCCAGTCCGCCTCCGTCGCCGTGAAGTCCACGTACAGGG
Source organism: Streptomyces sp. NPDC004561 (assembly GCF_053602155.1). NCBI lineage: Bacteria > Bacillati > Actinomycetota > Actinomycetes > Kitasatosporales > Streptomycetaceae > Streptomyces > Streptomyces sp. NPDC004561. Next base: position 2,107 of record NZ_JBSGDB010000740.1, on the reverse strand, counting down.
CGACGCCGAAGCGGGCGCGCCCGGCGTCGGTGCGGGACAGGCCGAGACGGGCGCCCCGCACGGCGGCCGGTACGGTCTCGGCGCTCGCCCGGTGGCCCATGTTGTCGGTGTGGTAGAAGGGCAGCCCCATCAGCAGATCCGTGGTCCTGGGGGTGACCTCCAGGGCGAGTGACGTCTGCTCGGCCACATAGCCGCCGTACAGGCTCGGCAGCGGCTGCGCGGTGTCGTACGACATCACCGCGATCTGGTCGACCCGGCGCGCCACCTGCCCGAAGTAGGCCTGCGACCACCACTTGGGGTGCCCGGTGAACGCCCCGGCGAGGGAGTGGAAGGCGGGCAGCGGGTCGATCTGGTGGGCGGCCACGGAGAGCAGCGCGTGCCGGGCCCGGGTGAGGGCGCGCAGGTCGTCCAGCAGGGACAGGTAGTCCCGGTCGCCGGAGTGGAGGGGCTCCAGGTCGAAGTGGGCGCCGTCGAAACCGGCGGCGAGGACTCGGCGGGTGGTGGCGACGATCGCCGTACGCGTTGCGGGGCGCTCCAGGCGCAGGCCGTCGGGGGTCTCGGTGGCCAGCCTGTCGCCGAGCCAGGCCTGGACGCGGACGCCGGGCAGTTCCCGGTGCACGGCCGCGATCAGCCAACGGGCCTTCGGATACGCCGACTCGGACAGCGTGCCGTCGTGCTCCAGCGGTCCCGAGTGGACGAACAGATCGCGTACGCCGGTGCCGCGCAGCCGCCGGGCCAGCGCCTCGACGTCCCGGTCCGTCCTGCGGCCGTCGACCCAGGCGTGCCCCAGCCAGAGGGCGTCCCGGTCCCGGGTGCGGGTGCCGGGGGCCGGATGCCCGGCGTAGTCGAGGCGAAGGCCGGTCTCGGCGGCGAGAAGGGCGAGGAGGAGCAGGAGCAGGAGCAGCGCGAGCGCGGTGAGCGCCCGGCGCAGCGGGCCGCGGCGGACGGCCGGTCCGCGCCGCCGGGGGCCGACGCGCCACCGGCGCTCCCCCGGCGTCCCGGCGCCGCTCTCCCCCGCGCCGGGCCCGGCCGCGTCCCCGTCCGTCCCGCCGCCGGCCGGTGCCGGTGCCGGAGCCGTCTCCTCGCCCATTCCGTCTCCCTGTCCGCCTGGTCCCCCACCCGTATCCATCCCGCTCGCGAAGCCGCCTACCTGCCCATACGCTCCGAAATGTGACGTCCTCCCTGATCCGGGGCCGGCCCCGGCGCGCCAAGGCGCACATACGGATGCGGGTGGCGCATGCCGTGCTGGGCGCCCTGGTGGGGGTGGGGTGGCTGCTGCTGCCGTTGATGACGGTCGGCGCCGAAGGGCCGGTTCCCGCCGGCCCCGCCACGACGGCGGCGGGCCCGCGGGCCGCGGGACAGGACGAGACGTCCACGGCCGACCTCGTCCTGCCGCTCGTCGCCGGGGTCGCGGCCGTGGTGCTGGCCGGCTACGGGTATCTGCGCCGCACCCGGCGCGCCCGGACCCGTACGACACCGGGGATCGTCTCGGTGCACCCGCCCGCCCCCGCGCTCGCAGACTCCGAACGCCAGGCCCGGGCCGCCCTGGTCCTCGCCGACGACTGCGTACGGACCAGCGGGGAGGAACTCTCCTTCGTCCAGGGCCGGTTCGAGGCGCTGGAGACCGACCCCTTCCGCCACGCCCTGCGGTCCGCCGGGACCGAGCTGGCGGCCGCGTTCGCGATGTGGCGGCGGTACGAACAGGGCGTGCCGCGGGAACCGGCCGCGCGACGGCAGGCACTGGTGGGCGTGGTCGGCCGGTGCGCGGAGGCGGGCCGCCGGCTGGACGCGGAGGCGGCCGCCCTGGACCGGTTGCGCGGGCTGGAGGGGCCCCGGCTCTACTCGGCGCTGGAGCCGGCCGAGGCCCGCTTCAGGGAGCTGGCGGCACGGACGGTGACCGCGCAGGACACCCTGGCGGCCCTCCACGAGCGGTACGCGCCCTCGGCCGTGGATCCCGTCACCGGCTACGTCGAACAGGCCAAGGACCGGCTGGTGTTCGCCACCGCCCGCCTCAACGAGGCCCGCCAGGCGGCCGACGCGGGCGCCGGCGACCGGGCCGCCCGGCAACTGCGCGCCGGTGAGGGCGCGGTGGCTCAGGCGGCGGTCC
>NZ_JBSGDB010000739.1:0-2920 GCF_053602155.1 Streptomyces sp. NPDC004561 | reverse complement strand
CGGAGCCGGGCGCCACACCCTGACCCCGGCGGCGTACACCACCAGCCCGACGAGCATTCCCGCGCCCGCCCCGAAGCACAGGGTGGGCACCAGAGCCGGGCCCAGCACCAGTGACCCCGCCGCCCGCTGCACCGCCCCGGTCAGCGCGCAGCCGCCGATCACCGCACCGGCCCACCACCGGTCCCGCACGGACAGCAGGGGCACCCCCACCGGTGCGCCGCCGGGCGCCCGCCGCAGGGCACGCACCGCCCACACCACGACCACGACCGCGCCCGCCGCGGAGCAGCCGTACTGGAGCCACGAGAACAGCGGCATGCCCGCCGGGCGCTCCCGCCCGATGGCCGGAATCAGCCGCGTCCCCCACCGCCCGTAATGGGTGAACGCGTCCCACACCACATGGGTCAGAGCGCCGAGCACCGCGGAGACGTACCACCACAGCGCGGAAACGGCGCGCACGCGCGCGCGTGGCCCGCCGTGGCACAGCAGCGCGGCCGGCTGGCCCTGCCAGGCCCTGGGCAGCAGCGCCAGCAGCGGTTCCCGGGCGAGCAGCCACAACCCCACCAGCGCCCATGAGATGAGCGCGTCGACGGTGACGACACCGGAGAACGAGTGCGTGACGGTCCCGAACTCCATTCCGCCCGGCAGCACACCGGCCGCGTAGTAGGGCATGTCGGGCGCGAAGGAACCCGCGACGAGCACCGCCGGCACCAGTCGGCCCCGCCCGGTCCCGTCCCGGCGGACCGCCGGCAGCACGGCGGCCGCATGGCTGAGCGTGAACGGCAACGGGTCCCTCCGCAGCGGTCGTCGGCCGTGGCACCGGAACCGGTGATCACTTCCGATCCAGTATGCGGGACCGCCGTACGGGTGCACCGACGACAACGACAGTTGGCCAACCGGTGAAAATCGGGCGTGAACGGGTCCCCGCGCAAAGCAAGTTGTCGTAGGGTCACCTGGGTTGCCGTGCCGGGCGCACGGTCGCACACACATCGCACGCGCGGAAAGGCGACACAGAGGCAACCGGAGCACCGGGTCGACCGTCACACCAGGGCGAGACACGCAGACGGAAACGGGCGCACCGACGCCCACGGGAGGGGTTCACTCTATGGCGGCGCATTTCGGCAGGCGGCTCCGCAAGGGGGCGGCGACCACCGCCGTGGCCGCGGCAGCGGTCGCGGCGCTCTCCGCGTCCCAGGCTCCGGGGATGACGAGCGAGGACCACGGCAGACAGGCGACGGCCGGCTCCTCCAGCCCCGTCCCGGACAGCGCCGGCGCCGACGCCACGGGCAACTCGCCGTACTACACGGACCTGCCGCCGCTGAACAGCCCCAACCCCAACCCCAGCCCCTCGCCGACCGCCAACACCCCTGTCGTCCAGGGAGACGCCGAGGCCGGCATACCGGCGACGGTCCTCGACGCCTACAAGAAGGCCGAGGCGGAACTGCGCTCCTCCAAGCCCGGCTGCAACCTGCCCTGGCAACTCCTCGCCGCCATCGGCAAGGTGGAGTCGGGCCAGGCCGACGGCGGCCGGGTCGACGCGAGCGGCACCACGCTGAGCCCGATCCTCGGCCCGGTGCTCGACGGCAACGGCTTCGCGCTCATCAAGGACACCGACCACGGCGAGTACGACGGCAACAGCCAGTACGACCAGGCCGTCGGTCCCATGCAGTTCATCCCGTCCACCTGGGCCTGGGCCGGCCGCGACGGCAACGGCGACGGCAAGAAGGACCCCAACAACGTCTACGACGCCGCCCTCGCCGCCGGTCACTACCTGTGCCGCGACGCCTGGGACCTGTCCCGCGAGGCGGACCTTCACAGCGCGATCCTCAGCTACAACGACTCGCAGTCCTACCTCGCCACCGTCCTGTCGTGGATGGAGTACTACCGCAAGGGCACCCACTCCGTGCCCGACGGCACCGGCGGCCTGCCGAGCCACCGCAGCGACGACAGCACCCCGCACAAGTCGTCCCCGAAGCCCTCGGACCCGCCGAGGACCAAGCCGGCCCCGACGCCCTCCGAGCCCGGCGGGGGGCAGCCCGGCGGCGGACACGAGAGCCCCAGCCCGAAGCCGCCGAAGCCGCCCGTCCCGCCGACGGCCCCGCCGACCCTCACCGACACGGTGGACCACCTGAAGGACGCGGGCACCGCGAAGCTCACCGCGATGGCCGGCGACGCCTTCACCGAACGCATCAGCACCCGCGCCGAGACCAAGGTCGGCCGGTCCGTCGCCAAGGTCCGCGTCCGGTTCACCATCACCGGGGACACCGACGCCACCTTCGCCGGCGGCGAGACCGTGGCCACGGTCGCCACCGACGCCAAGGGCGTGGCGAGCGCCCCCGCGCTCCAGGCGGGCGAGAAGACCGGCGACTTCAAGGTCACCGCCGCCGTCGTGGGCCGCCAGGCCAAGGGCGTCGACTACACGGCCACCGTCACCGAGCGCGCCGCCGACACCCTGGCCCGCACCAGTGACACCCCGCTCACCTGCACCCCGGGCGGGGAGTTCGCCGACCAGGTCCAGGTGAAGGCGACGTACAAGGGCGCCGTCGCGGACAAGGTCGCGGCCACCGCCACCCTGATCAAGTCCGCGGACGACGCCACGGAGAACGACAAGGGCCCGTACTTCAAGGGCGCCGACGGCAAGCCCGTACGCACCCTCACCGGCCTGGTGACGGACGACAAGGGCCTGCTCACGCTGCCGAAGCTGTACGCGGACGACACCACGGGCACCTTCCTGCTGCGCGTCACCACCCCCGGCGGCGGGACCCTCACCGTCGAACTGAAGGTCGCCGCGGCCGACACCTCGGCGAGCCCGTCCCCGAGCCCGTCCCCCTCCGCCTCCTGACACCGCCCACTTCCGGCAGGGCGCCCTCCCCGCGCCCGCGGGGGGGGCGCCCGCGGTCGTGCGGGCACCGCGGTTCACAAC
>NZ_JBSGDB010000738.1:0-2928 GCF_053602155.1 Streptomyces sp. NPDC004561 | reverse complement strand
AGCGCGTGCAGGGCGGCGTCCAGCAGCGCCGGGTGCAGGGCGAACACCGCCGCCTCGGCCGCCGACTCGTCCGGCAACTCGACCTGGGCGAAGACGTCGTCCCCACCGCGCCACACCGAGCGCAGCCCCTGGAAGACCGGACCGTAGTCCAAGCCCGCAGCGGCCATGCCCTCGTAGAACGCCGTCAAATCGACGGCCTCCGCACCCACCGGCGGCCACACGCCGAGATCCGCAGCGGGCGGTGCCTCCGCCGAGGACAGCACACCCGTGGCGTGCCGCAGCCACGAACCGTCGTCGACGCGCGAGTGCACGCTCAGCTGCCGGCGGCCCGACTCGTCCTCCGGGCCGACAGCCACCTGAAGGGTGACGCCACCGCGCTCGGGCACGACCAGGGGAAGCTCAAGGGTGAGATCCTCGATCCATCCGCACCCCGTCTCGTCGCCCGCCCGGACCGCCAACTCGACGAACGCGGTGCCGGGCAACAGAACGGTCCCGTTCACGGCGTGGTCGGCGAGCCACGGGTGGGATTCGAGAGACAGCCGCCCGGTGAGCAGGACCCCGTCCCTGTCGGCCGTCGCGATCGCGGCACCGAGCAGCGGATGGTCCGCGGCCCCCAGACCGGCGGCCCGTACGTCACCGGACGCCTGGGGAACGTCGAGCCAGAAGCGCTCACGCTGGAAGGCGTAGGTCGGCAGGTCGACGCGCCGGGCGTCGGGGATGAGTGCCTGCCAGTCGGGCGAGATGCCGTGGGTGTGCAGCTGCCCGACTGCGGTGACGAGCGCGTACGGATCGGGGCGGTCGGCTCGGAGGAGGGGGATGGTGACGACGTCGTCCACGCAACCCTGCGCCATGGCGCTGAGGACGCCACCCGGGCCGATCTCGACGAAGGTCGTCACGCCCAGCTCGTGCAGGGTGCGGACACCGTCCGCGAAACGGACCGCTTCGCGGACGTGCCGGACCCAGTACTCCGGGGTGTACGACTCGGCCAGACGGCCCGTGAGGTTCGAAACAACCGGAATCCGCGGCTCATTGAAGACCAGACCGCTGACGGACCGCGCGAACTCCTCCAACATCGGGTCCATCAACGGCGAATGGAACGCGTGGCTGACCTTCAACCGGGATGTCTTACGACCCTGAGCGGCGAACACCTCGGCAACCGCCGTGACCGCATCCTCCGCACCGGAAACGACCACGGACTGCGGGCCGTTGACCGCCGCGATACCGACCTCGTCGGTCAGGAGGGGCAGCACCTCGTCCTCGGTCGCCTGGACCGCGACCATCGCCCCGCCGACGGGCAGGGCCTGCATCAGCGCGGCCCGTGCCGACACGAGCCTCGCCGCGTCCTCCAGCGACAGCACCCCGGCCACGTGCGCGGCCGCGATCTCGCCGACCGAGTGACCGGCCACGTAATCCGGCCGGACACCCCACGACTCCAGCAACCGGAACAACGCCACCTCAACGGCGAACAACGCCGGCTGCGTCGAACCCGTCTGGTTCAACTCCTCAGAGTCCACATCCACCGTGGCACCAAGATGCGCACACACCTCGTCATACGCCGCAGCGAACACCGGATAGGACGCATACAGCTCACGCCCCATCCCCAGCCGCTGCGAACCCTGCCCCGAGAACAAGAACCCGACCTTGCCCCCGACGGGACCGTCCACGGGAGCAGCGCCGGAGACAATCGCCTCCAACCCCTGGCGGAACTCCCCAAGCTCCTCCCCCACGACCGCCGCACGGCGCTCCAGCACCGCACGCGACGTCGCCAGCGAGAACGCCACATCCTCCGGCCGAACCCCGGCACCCTCGACACCGTCGACGCCCTCAGCGTCCAGGAAAGACAGCAGCAGGGCCCCCTGCTCCCGCAGCGCCGCATCGTTCTTCGCCGACAGCACCCACGGAACCACCGCGCCCGAGGCCGAAGGCGGAGGATCCTCCGCCACGCCAGGCGCCTGCTCGACGATCACGTGCGCATTGGTGCCGCTCACACCGAAGGAGGACACCGCTGCCCGGCGCGGCGCGTCGCTCTTCGGCCACTGCACGGCCTCGGTCAGGAGCCGGACGTCACCGGCCGACCAGTCCACGTGCGGGGTCGGCTCGTCCACGTGCAGGGTCCGAGGGAGGACACCTTGGCGCATCGCCATGACCATCTTGATCACGCCACCGACACCCGCGGCAGCCTGCGCATGGCCGATGTTCGACTTCAGCGAGCCCAGCCACAACGGCCGCTCCGCCGACCGCTCCTGACCGTACGTGGCGATCAGCGCCTGCGCCTCGATCGGGTCACCCAGCTTCGTCCCCGTACCGTGCGCCTCCACCGCGTCAACCTGATCCGAGGACAGGCCCGCGTTGGCCAGCGCCTGCCGGATCACCCGCTGCTGCGAGGGCCCGTTGGGTGCGGTCAGACCGTTGGACGCACCGTCCTGGTTCACCGCGCTGCCGCGGACCACCGCCAGCACCTGGTGCCCGTTCCGACGGGCGTCGGACAGTCGCTCCACCAGCAGCATCCCCGCGCCCTCGGCCCAGCCCGTACCGTCCGCCCCGGCGCCGAACGCCTTGCACCGGCCGTCCGCCGACAGGCCACGCTGGCGGCTGAACTCCACGAACACGGCCGGCCCTGCCATCACCGTGACACCGCCGACCAGCGCCATCGAGCACTCGCCGCTCCGTAGCGCCTGGGCCGCCAGATGCAGCGCCACCAGCGACGACGAGCACGCCGTGTCCACCGTGACCGCCGGGCCCTCGAGCCCGAACGTGTACGAGACGCGCCCCGAAGCAACGCTGCCCGCACTGCCGTTGACGAGGTAGCCCTCCAGCCCTGCCGGTGAGGTGTGCACGCGGCCGCCGTAGTCGTGGTACATCACGCCGGCGAAGACACCGGTCCTGCTGCCCCGCACCGTCGCCGGATCGATCCCGGCCCGCTCGAAC
>NZ_JBSGDB010000737.1:0-2939 GCF_053602155.1 Streptomyces sp. NPDC004561 | reverse complement strand
GTCTTCCTGCGCGAGCGGCTGCTGCGCCGGGCTCGGGAGCAGGCGACGAACCGTTCGGCGGTGAGCCCCGGGCGGCCGAGGTAGCCGCGGGCCAGCCCGAGACCGGCCACGTACAGCTCGCCGGGGACGCCGGGCGGCACCGGTCGCAGCCGCTCGTCGAGCACGTACGCCCGGGTGCCCGCGATGGGACGGCCGATCGGCGGCGCCTGACCGCACGGGACCAGCGGACCCGCCATGGTCGAGATCACCGTGGTCTCCGTGGGACCGTAGACGTTGATCATCCGGCGGCCGGGAGCCCATCGCTCGACCAGCTCCGCCGGACACGCCTCGCCTCCGACCATCAGCGTCGACACGGACAGCGCGCCCTCCGGGACGACGGCCAGCACCGACGGCACCAACGTCACGTGCGTCACCCCGGTGCCGGGGTCGCTCAGGGCCGAGAGCGGTGATCCCTCAGGCGGCAGCACCAGCGTGGCGCCGGTCAGCAGCGTGGGGAAGACCTCGGACACCGACGCGTCGAAGCTGGGCGAGGCGAACTGCAGTACGCGGCTGCTCGTGTCGATGGCGCACCGTTCGGCGTGCTCCGCGACCAGGACGGCGACGCCCGCGTGGCCGACCACGACGCCCTTGGGGCGCCCGGTCGAGCCCGACGTGTAGATCACGTACGCGGGGTTGGCCGGGTCGACGGCGATCCGGGGGTCGGTCTCGGGCAGGGTCTCCAGCAGGGCGGCCGCCTCCGCCGAGTCCAGCACCAGGCGGTCGGGTTCCCGGGGGCCGAGGGGGCGGTCGTCCAGTGCGCTGTCGGCGATCAGCAGCTTGGGACGGGCGTCGGAGACCATGAACTCCAGTCGGGCGACCGGGTAGTCGGGGTCCAGCGGCAGATACGCGGCGCCGGCCTTGAGCACGGCGAGCATGGCCACGACCAGGTCGACGGAGCGTGGCAGCGCGAGCGCCACGATGTCCTCGGGCCCCACTCCGCGGCCGGTCAGCGCGTGAGCGAGCCGGTTGGCACGGTTGTTGAGCTGGGCGTACGTCAGCGTGGTGGCGCCGGACTCCAGGGCGAGCGCGTCGGGCCGGGCGTGGGCCCGTGCCTCGAACAGGGCCGGCAGCGCGAGGGCGGGCGCCTCGACGGCGGTGTCCTCGGCGGCCGACAACTGCCGGTGTTCGCCGGCGGTGAGGATGTCGTACTCGCTGATCCGCCGCCCGGGGTCGGCGGTCGCGGCCTCCAGCAGCCGTACCCACCGCTCGGTCGTGGTCCGCACGGTCTGCGGGTCGTACAGGTCCCCGGCGTACTCGATGAACCCTTCGATGCCCTCGGGCGATCCGTCCTCGCCGTGGCGCTCGGTCAGCGAGAGGACCAGGTCCAGCTTGGAGGTGGTGGTGGTCGGCCGGACGTCGGCGACGTCCAGACCGGCGAGGGCGAAGTCGGCCCTGGGGGTGTTCTGCAGCACCAGCATGACCTGGAACAGCGGGTGATGGGCCAGCGACCGGGCCGGGTTGAGGACCTCCACCAGGTACTCGAAGGGCACGTCCTGGTGGGCGTAGGCGCCGAGCGCGGTCTCGCGGACCCGGCCGAGCAGGTTCGCGAAGCTGGGGTCGCCGCTGGTGTCGGTGCGGAGGACCAGGGTGTTGACGAAGTACCCGATGAGCTGGTCCAGCGCCTCGTCGGTCCGCCCGGCGACCAGGCTGCCGACCGGGATGTCGGTGCCCGCGCCCAGCCGGCTCAGCAGCGCCGCGAGCCCGGCCTGCAGCACCATGTGCAGACTGGTGCCACTGGTGCGTGCCAACTCCCGCAGCTTCATGTGGAGTTCGGCACTGAGGTCGACGGTGACGAAGCCGCCGCGGTGGGACGCGACCGCCGGGCGGGGCCGGTCGGTGGGGAGCTGGATCTGCTCGGGCAGTCCGGCCAGGGCCGTCGTCCAGTAGGCGGACTGGCGGGCGAACAGGCTGTCCGGGTCGGTGTGCTCCCCGAGCAGCCGGTGCTGCCACAGGGTGTAGTCGGCGTAACTCACCGGCAGCGGAGCCCACTTCGGCTCCTCGCCCCGGAGGCGGGCCGCGTACGCGGCGGTCAGGTCGCGCGCCAGGGGCCCGAGGGACCAGCCGTCACCGGCGATGTGGTGGATGACGAGCAGCAGTACGTGCTCGTCGGGGCGGAGCGCGAACAGCCGGGCGTGCAGCGGAGGTTGTACGGAAAGGTCGAAGGCGTGGGCCAGTGCCGCGGTGAGGTCGCGGTCCAGCGTCTCCTCTGTGGTGGAGGACGTGCGCAGCCGGGGGCCGGCGTCCTCGGCGCTCAGCACCTGCTGGTGGGGCACGCCGTCGATCTGCGGGTACACCGTGCGCAGGCTCTCGTGCCGGGCCACCACGTCGGACAGGGCGGCCTCCAGCGCGGCCCGGTCGAGGGGACCGGTCAGACGCCAGGCGAGCGGGATGTTGTAGTGGGCGGTGCCGCCCTCCAGCTGGTGCAGGAACCACAGCCGCCGCTGGGCGAAGGAGAGCGGGATCCGCTCGGGGCGCCGCTGCGGGGTCAGCGCCGGCCGCGCCCGTCCGGCCTCGACGAGGCTCGCCGCGAGACCGGCCGGGGTCGGCGTCTCGAACAGGGTGCGCAGTTCCAGCTCGACGCCGAGGGTGGCCCGGACCCGGGCCACCAGCCGGGTGGCGAGCAGGGAGTGGCCGCCCAGGTCGAAGAAGCTGTCGTCGGCCCCGGCCTCGGCCACCCCGAGGACCTCCGCGAACAGCTCGCACAGGATCTGCTCCTGCGGGGTGCGCGGAGCCCGGCCGCCGCCCGTGGAGCCGGACTCCGGCTCGGGCAGCGCCCTGCGGTCGAGCTTGCCGTTGGCGGTGAGGGGCAGCGCGTCCAGGGTCACGAAGGCGGCGGGCACCATGTACTCCGGCAGCCGCTCCCGCAGGTGCGCCCGGAGCACGGCGGGTCCCGGGTCGGC
>NZ_JBSGDB010000736.1:0-2939 GCF_053602155.1 Streptomyces sp. NPDC004561 | reverse complement strand
GAGGGCGCCGACGTACGCGGTGACGGCGTCGGCGGCGAGCGCCACCTTCCGCACGCCCAGCTCCCGGGCGAGGGCGTCCGGGAGCTCCGCGCGCAGGGCGTCGCCCAGGCTCGCGAATCCGGCGGCGCCGACGACGGCCGTGTCCAGCGCGTCCACGCCCGCCTCGGTCGCCGACGCCCGGGCCAACGGGACGAGCTGGGCCATCAGATGGACCGGATCGATGCCTCGCGTACCCGTACGGACCGGCTCCCGCGTCTCCCGCGGCGCGGAGGGCGCCCGCCCCGGGACACCGACGGCGACCCGGAGGCCGGAACCGCCGGAGTCCACGGCGAGATACCCGGCGACGGTCACGGCAGACGCCAGTCCACCGGCTGCCCTCCCTGCTGGATCAGCAGGTCGTTGGCCTGGCTGAACGGGCGCGAGCCGAAGAACCCGCGGTCGGCCGACATGGGCGAGGGGTGCGCGGACTCCACCGCCGGCAGTCTCCCGAGCAGCGGACGCAGATTACGGGCGTCCCGGCCCCACAGAATGGACACCAGCGGCTTGCCGCGCGCCGCCAGCGCCCGAATCGCCTGCTCGGTGACCTCCTCCCAGCCCTTGCCGCGGTGGGCGCCCGGGCTGCGCGGCGCGGTGGTCAGCGCCCTGTTGAGCAGGAGCACGCCCTGCTGCGTCCAGGGTGTGAGGTCGCCGTTGGACGGCTGGGGCAGCCCCAGGTCGGCGTTCAGCTCGCGGAAGATGTTGATCAGGCTCGGCGGCAGCGGGCGCACCTCCGGCGCGACCGAGAAGGACAGGCCCACCGCGTGGCCCGGGGTCGGATAGGGGTCCTGACCGACGATCAGGACCCGTACCTCGTCGAAGGGTTGCTGGAAGGCCCGAAGGACATTGGGTCCGGCCGGGAGGTACGTGCGTCCCGCGGCGATCTCCGCGCGCAGGAAGTCGCCCATCTCGGCGATCCGTCCGGCCACCGGTTCCAGGGCCTTAGCCCAGCCCGGTTCGACGATCTCATGCAAGGGTCGTGGTGCCACGGGCGTCACCCTACTGCCGTACGGCCCTCGGCGATCAACCGATGGCCGGACCGTGACCGGACGCCCGCGACCCCTGCCCCACGCTCAGCCGATCACCGCCGCCCGCACGCACAGCACGTCCGGCAGGTGGGCGGCCAACTGCTGCCAGCTGTCGCCGTCGTCGGCCGAGGCGAACACCTCGCCGTTGCGGTTGCCGAAGTACACGCCCGCCGGGTCGGCGTCGTCGGTGCACAGGGCGTCGCGCAGCACCGTGCCGTAGTGGTCCTCCGCCGGCAGGCCTCTGGTCAGCGGCTCCCACGACTTGCCCGCGTCGGCCGTGCGGAAGACCCGGCAGCGGTGCTGGGCGGGCACCCGGTCGGCGTCGGCGTTGATCGGGAAGACGTACGCCGTGTCGCTGCGGCGAGGGTGCGTGGCCGCCGCGAAGCCGAACGTGGACGGCAGTCCTTCGCCGATGTCGGTCCAGTGGGCGCCCGCGTCGTCGCTGCGGTACACCCCCCAGTGGTTCTGCAGATACAGCCGGTCCGGGTTGCCCGCGTCCCTGGCGACCTTGTGCACGCACTGGCCGAACTCCGGGCTGGGGTCCGGCAGGAACACCGCGGAGACGCCGGAGTTGGACGGTGCCCAGCTCGCGCCGCCGTCGGTGGTGCGAAACACCCCGGCGGTCGAGACCGCCACGGTCACCGCGTGCTTGTCGCGCGCGTCCGTGAGCACCGTGTGCAGGCCCTCACCGCCGCCGCCGGGCACCCACCGGGAGCGGGTGGGGTGCTCCCACAGCGGCCGGACCAGTTCGAAGCTCTCGCCGCGGTCCTCCGAGCGGTACAGCGCGGCCGGCTCCGTGCCCGCGTACACCACGTCGGGCTCGGCGGCGGCCGGGTGCAGCTGCCAGACGCGCTCCAGGGAAGCGCCGGTGTCCTTCGGGAACTTGACGGCCGGCCGGGGCGGTTCGGTCCAGGTGCGGCCCAGGTCGTCGGAGTGGAACACGGACGGGCCCCAGTGGGCGCTGTCGCCGCCCGCCAGCAGCCGCGGCTCGGCCCCCCTGGTGTCGATCGCGACCGAGTACACCGCCTGCGCGTTGAAATACGGACTCTCGTCGAACTCCCAGGGGCCGCCGCCCCTCCGCCGCCCGATGAACAGACCCTTGCGGGTGCCCACGGCGAGCAGTACCTCGGTCATGCCGATCACCTCCGGGACGCCATCGTCCAGGTAGCCGTCAGATATCGGCCAGTCTGCACCCCGCCACTGACACTCTCCCGCGGACCGTGCGTTCCCGCAGGTCACCGTGGTGTTGTCGGCCCGCGGCGAAGCTCGCCCGGTCCGGTTCCGGGATGCGCCTGCGCGAAGCGGGTGTCTCGTGCGACCGTCGGGGTGACGGCTCGTCGTGAGCAACGGGGCGATCTCCCGCGTATGGGAGGGCGGTCCGGCCGGTCGGTGCGCTCGTGAGGAGGATGCCCTTGATGGCGTTCCGGGGTCCGAAGGTGTGGCTGTGGCGCTGGCGGAGCAACCCGCTCAAACGCCGGGCGGACATGGTGGAGGGCTGGGTGGTGCTCTGCGTCTGGCTGCTCACCGTCCTGGCCGGGGTGCTGGCCGGCCTCGCGGCGGCCGGCGGGGTGGAGCACGGACTCGCCCAGGAGCGCACCGACTGGCGCCCGGCCCTCGCCCGCGTCGTCGGGCGGGCCCCGGGGACGCGCCCCGCGCAGAAGCACACCGCCGGTGGCGAGCGGGTGTGGGCCAAGGTGCGCTGGACGGTGGCCGACGGCACCGCCCACACCGGCCAGGTCCGGGTGGCACCCGGCAGCAGGCCGGGAACCCCGGTCACCGTCTGGACGGACCCGGGGGGCCATCTCGTCAACCGCCCCACCAGCGCCTCCGAGGCCACCTTCCGGGCCGTCCTCGTCGGCGGCCTGGTCGGCATCA
>NZ_JBSGDB010000735.1:0-2948 GCF_053602155.1 Streptomyces sp. NPDC004561 | reverse complement strand
CTCGCACGCAGGCACGAGGCCCCTGCCGAGGAGCCGGAGAAGGCCGACGAGTCGGCCGAGGACCTCGCCGAGGGCGAGGAGGCCGAGGAGGCGGAGGGCGCCGAGGGCTACGAGGAGTCCGGTTCGCGCCGCCGTCGCCGCCGGGGCGGCCGTCGCCGCCGCCGCGGGGACGCCGCCGAGGCCGGCGAGGACGGGGACGCCGACGAGCTGGCCGCCGAGCAGGCCGCGCAGGACGCCGAGGACACCGCCGAGCAGGAGGAGGAGGACGACGAGGACGCCCGTGGCGAGGAGTCCGGCGGCTCCAGCTCCAGCAGCCGCCGTCGCCGCCGTCGCCGTCGTCGCGCCGGTGAGACCTCCGCCGACACCGAGCCGTCCGAGGGCGACCCGGAGCGCACCGTCGTCAAGGTCCGCGAGCCCCGCAAGGTCAGCGAGCCGTCCGACGAGGTGCAGTCCATCAAGGGCTCGACCCGCCTGGAGGCGAAGAAGCAGCGCCGCCGGGAAGGCCGTGAGCAGGGGCGCCGGCGCGTCCCGATCATCACCGAGGCCGAGTTCCTCGCCCGCCGCGAGGCCGTCGAGCGCGTGATGGTCGTCCGTCAGCACGGCGACCGGACGCAGATCGGCGTCCTGGAGGACGGCGTGCTCGTCGAGCACTACGTCAACAAGGAGCAGTCGACCTCGTACGTCGGCAACGTGTACCTGGGCAAGGTCCAGAACGTGCTGCCGTCGATGGAGGCCGCCTTCATCGACATCGGCAAGGGGCGCAACGCCGTCCTGTACGCCGGTGAGGTCAACTTCGAGGCGCTGGGCATGGCGAACGGCCCGCGCCGGATCGAGTCCGCCCTGAAGTCCGGCCAGTCGGTCCTCGTGCAGGTCACGAAGGACCCGATCGGGCACAAGGGCGCGCGTCTGACCAGCCAGGTCTCCCTGCCGGGCCGCTACCTCGTGTACGTCCCCGAGGGCTCCATGACCGGCATCAGCCGCAAGCTGCCCGACACCGAGCGGGCCCGGCTGAAGACCATCCTCAAGAAGATCGTCCCCGAGGACGCGGGCGTCATCGTGCGCACCGCCGCCGAGGGCGCGAGCGAGGACGAGCTGCGCCGGGACGTCGAGCGGCTGCAGGCGCAGTGGGAGGACATCCGCAAGAAGTCCAAGAACGGCAACGCCCCGACGCTGCTGTACGGCGAGCCGGACATGACCGTCCGGGTCGTGCGCGACATCTTCAACGAGGACTTCTCCAAGGTCGTCGTCAGCGGTGACGAGGCCTGGGAGACCATCCACGGCTACGTCTCGCACGTCGCGCCGGACCTCGCCGAGCGGCTGTCGAAGTGGACCTCCGAGGTCGACGTCTTCGCCACCTACCGGATCGACGAGCAGCTCGCCAAGGCGCTGGACCGCAAGGTCTGGCTGCCCAGCGGCGGTTCGCTGGTGATCGACCGGACCGAGGCGATGGTCGTCGTCGACGTCAACACCGGCAAGTTCACCGGCCAGGGCGGCAACCTGGAGGAGACGGTCACCAGGAACAACCTGGAGGCGGCCGAGGAGATCGTGCGTCAGCTGCGGCTGCGCGACCTCGGCGGCATCATCGTGATCGACTTCATCGACATGGTCCTGGAGTCCAACCGCGACCTGGTGCTGCGCCGCCTGCTGGAGTGCCTGGGCCGTGACCGTACGAAGCACCAGGTGGCCGAGGTGACCTCGCTGGGCCTGGTGCAGATGACCCGCAAGCGGGTCGGCCAGGGCCTGCTGGAGTCCTTCTCCGAGACCTGCGTCCACTGCAACGGCCGCGGTGTCATCGTGCACATGGAGCAGCCGAGCGCCAACGGCGGCGGCAAGCGCAAGAAGCGCGGACGCGGTGGCGACGCGCACGAGCACGTGCACGAGACCGCCGCGGTGGCCGTGGAGACGGGCGAGGCCGTGGAGCCGGAGATCGAGACGGCCGTCGAGGTGGCCGCCGAGATCGCCGAGCCGGTCGCCCTGCCCGCGCCCGACTTCGCGCCGGACGAGGAGCTGTACAGCAGCGTCGCCGAGGCGGAGGCGGCGGCCACCCGTGGCCGTACCCGCCGCCGGGCGAGCCGCCGGGCGACGGCTCCGGCCGGTGCGCCCAAGGCGGAGAAGGCTCCTCGGGCGGAGCGGGCCCAGCAGGCTCCCAGGGCCGAGCGGGCCGAGGCGCCGAAGGAAGAGGCCGTCGAGGTTCCGACCGCCCAGGACGTCACCGCCGAGGAGGCGGCGGCGCGCCCGGTGCGTCCGGAGTCGGCCGCCGAGGCCCTGGCCGAGCCCGCGGCCGCCGAGGACCAGGTGGTTCCGGCGCCGCAGGCCGAGGCGCCGGCCGTCGAGGAGGCCGCGCCCACGGGCCGTACGCGCCGTCGGGCGACCCGGAAGGTGTCCGCGCCGGCCGGTTCCCCCGTGGGTGCCGAGGCGACCGTGGTGACGGTCACCGAGGCCGCTTCCGAGGCCCCGGCCGAGGAGCCCCCGGCTGCGGTCGCCGCCGAGGAGGAGCCGGCGCCCGCCGAGAGCGCCGCCCCGGCCCGCCCGCGCCGCCGTGCCGTGCGCAAGGCCACCGCGCCGACCGCGTCCGAGGAGACGGCCGTCGTGGTCGTCCCGCCGGCCGCCGAGGCTCCCGCGGAGAACTCCGAGGAAGAGGTGGCCGCGGCCAAGAAGACCGCCCGCAAGGTGGCCAAGAAGGCCACGGCGAAGAAGGCCGCCACGAAGAAGACCGCGGCCAAGAAGACGGTCGCGAAGAAGGCGACGGCCAAGAAGGCGGCCAAGACCGTCAAGACGGCCGCCGCGAAGTCGACAGCGAAGAAGACCACCACGGTCTCCGCCCCCGCCGACGAGGCCTGACACCCACGACCGGCCCCGCCTCACAGGTAGTCCTCCAGGCGGGCCACGGCGTAGCCCTCGCGCGTGACCTTGTTCAGGGGGCGGCGACGCGTCCACCATCGTGCCGT
>NZ_JBSGDB010000734.1:0-2958 GCF_053602155.1 Streptomyces sp. NPDC004561 | reverse complement strand
AGCAGGTCGTCGGCCAGGATCCGGCCGATCGGGCGGGCGGTCCGGGCGCGTCGGCGGGGACGGTGAGCGGGCCCGCCGCGGTGGTGTACTCGGCGGTGAGGTCCACGCGCAGGGCGCCGTCCTGCCACTCGACGCCGGCCGGGACGGCCCGGGGCCGCACGCCGGCCTCCCACTCGGCGTGGGCGACGAGGTCGTCGTAGCGGTCCTCGCGGATCAGCGCGGCCACGATCCGCTGGCCGGGCCGCAGCCCGGGGGCGACCCCGGGGCCGAAGCGCTCCACGACCACCGCGTGCATCTCGCGCAGCAGTTCGCGCCGGTAGTCGTCGGGCATCGCCAGCAGCCGGCGCCCGCTCATCCGCTCCACCATCTCCACCCGCAGCCAGCGGCGCAGCAGCTTGTCGCGCAGCGGGCCGGGCTCGGTGTACCGCTCGACCACGTCGAGGGCCTCGCGGAGGTTCGCGAAGTAGCCGGCCGGGTCGAAGCGCTGGAAGCCGGCGTTCGAGGCGTCGTCGCGCTTGAGGTGGTAGTAGCAGACGTAGTCGCTGAGCACGCTGACGTTGTCCGCGCGCAGGTAGGCCTCGGCGATGAAGACGTGGTCCTCCAGGCGCCGCCGGCCCTCGGGGAAGCGCAGTCCGGTGCGGTCCAGGAAGGAGCGCCGGAGCATCTTGTGCGGGGTGAGGCTGTCGATCAGTGGCGCGTTGTCGACAGTGGCCCGGGGGTGGTTGCGGCGGAACAGCTCCACCGGCACCGGGCGGCCCTTCCCGGCCATTTTGCCGACGATCACGTCGGCCTTGTTCGCGACCCCGTACTCGTACATCCGCTCAAGGGCCTCGTCGCCGAGCCGGTCGTCGTTGTCGACGAACATCACGAACTCGCCGCGGGAGGCCTCGACGCCGACGTTGCGCGGCTTGCCGGACCAGCCGGAGTTCTCCTGGTGGACGACCCTGACGTGCGGGTTCTCGGCGGCCAGCGCGTCCAGCCGGGCGGGGGTGGCGTCGGTGGAGCCGTCGTCCACGAAGATCACTTCGTACTCGTCGCCGGGCAGCGACTGGCGCAGCAGCGAGGCGACGCAGTCCTCGATGTAGGGCCCGGGGTTGTACACGGGGACGACGACGCTGACCTTGACCGGCATCCGGTTCCAAGCCCCCTTTGTTCGCTGGCTGTTGCCTGCGTGGCATGGTGCGCGTGGCCGAATGCTAACCCGCCCCCTTGCGCGGATGTGCGGGCACCCCGCGCAAGGGGCCGGTCCGGTGGGTCAGCCGTGCGTCTTGGCGAGCAGCTCCAGGATCTCGGCGGTGGTGCCCGTCTCGCCGAGCCGCGGGAAGATCTGCCCGACGCTGTGGGCGTGCGCCTCGGCGGAGCGGTCGGCCATCGCGTCGGTGGCGAGGGTGACGTGGTAGCCGTGGGCGTAGGCGTCACGGGCGGTGGACTCGACGCCGATGCTGGTGGAGACGCCGGTCAGCACGATCTGGGTGATGCCGCGGCGGCGCAGCTGGACGTCCAGGTCGGTGCCGAACAGGGCGCTCCAGTTGTGCTTGGTGACGTGGATGTCGCCCGCGTGGCCGGAGAGTTCGTCGACGATGACGTCCCAGCCCTCCGGGAAGGCGGCGCGCCCGCCCTGCTGCTCGGTGCGGCCCGGCATGGCGTCCGCGCCGTCGGCGGCGAAGGACACCCGGACGAGGACGACGGGCAGGTTCCGGGCGCGGAACGCGCCGGCGAGCTCCACCGAGCGGGCCACCACGTCGGCGCCGGAGTGCGGCTGGGTGGGGGTACCCACGATGCCGCGCTGCAGGTCGATCACGACGAGGGCGGTGCGGGGGTCGAGCGTGGTGAGCGACATGAGTCGGTCAGGCCTTTCGGGGGGAGAGCCGGCCGAGGGAACGGTCCGGCAGGGTCGTCGCCAGCAACAGGACGGAGCCGGCGAGCATGAACAGGGCCAGGCCGTGCAGGCCGGCCGTGTCGGCGCGGTGCGGGTAGGACGCCGCGGTGGCGGCGGACGCGCCCAGCGCGCCGAGGTACATGAAGGTCCGCAGCAGTCCGGCCGCGGAGGCTATCCGCTCCGGGTCTGCCTGCCGGTACAGGGCGTTCTGCGTGGCCAGGCCGATCAGCCCCTGGGGGACGCCGAGCAGTGCGCCGACCACGAGCAGCAGCCACAGCGGGCTGCCCGCCCGGACCAGCAGCAGCACGGCGCAGCCGGCGATCTGAAGGACGGAGCCGGTGAGCAGCTTGGCGCGCACCGCCTCGCGGCGCCCGGTGAGCGTGGAGACCGTGAGCGCGGTCACCGACAGCGGCAGCAGCGCGAGACCGGCGCTGGAGGCGCCGAGCCCGCGGCCCTGCTCCAGCCACTGCGTGTAGCCGTACATGAACGCGTAGCTGGTGGTGTAGCCGAGCAGCTGGCGCACATAGGTGGCGAGCAGCGGGCCGTTGCCGCCGAGCACCCGCAGGTCGATGAACGGGTCCGGCACCCGCAGCTCGCGCGCCGCGAAGACCGCGGCCGCGGCCGCGGAGAGCACGGGCAGGTACCAGTGATCGGCCCGCGGGCCCATCAGGAACAGCATCAGCGCGATCAGCAGCACGGCGAACAGCGCCATGCCGGGCACGTCCACGGCGCGCCGCCGGGTCTCGCTCCGGGGCAGCCGCAGTGAGCCGAGCACCAGGCAGGCCGCCGACAGCGGCACGTTGACGGTGAACACGGCACGCCAGCCGCCCAGCCCGATCAGCAGGCCGCCGAGCGCGGGTCCGACGACGGCCACCGTCTGGTTGGCGACGGCGAGGGCGGTCAGCACGCCCGCCGGGCTGTCCTGCCCGGTGCGTTCGGCCTCGCTGCGGGTCAGCCGCATGGCCGCCGGGTACGCCGCCGAGGTTCCGAGGCCCAGCAGCACCCGGGCCGCGATCAGCGCGCCGAGCGAGGGGGCGAGCGCGCCCAGCACCCCGGCGACGCCGACCAGCGCGGTACCG
>NZ_JBSGDB010000733.1:0-2974 GCF_053602155.1 Streptomyces sp. NPDC004561 | reverse complement strand
TGGTCACTGGCCGGCGTCAGCCGCTGCCGGCCCGGGGTCAGTGACGGTGTCCGCCGCGCTGGTCACGGTCGCCGCCATGGCGCTGGTCGCCCCGGGCGGTGGTCTCGGCTGTCGCCGGCGCGGCGGTGGTCGCGGCCCCAGGAGACGGCGTCGATGAAGCGGCCGTGGTCGTTGCGCAGGGTGGCGGTGTCGCCGTCGTTGTTCCACACGTAGGCCCGGCGGTCCTGGTAGAGGTCGGTGCGGGTGTCGCGGCCGTAGCCGGTGTGGACGCGGACGGTGGCCCGGCCGGCAAGCCAGACGTGGTGGAAGGTGTAGGTGTGGCCGTCGGCGTCGGGCCTGCGGGCGCCGACCCTCATCCGGGTGCTGGAGATCACGGGATGCGACGTACTGTTCGGGCTGCGCCAACGTCCGGCAGCACACCCCGACTCGTCGGCCTGCTGACCGGGAATCCAGTCCTGCCCGACCGTCTGCTGCGAGTCTCTTCCTCGGATCTCCGCCGG
This sequence comes from Streptomyces sp. NPDC004561, assembly GCF_053602155.1. Classification (NCBI taxonomy): domain Bacteria; kingdom Bacillati; phylum Actinomycetota; class Actinomycetes; order Kitasatosporales; family Streptomycetaceae; genus Streptomyces; species Streptomyces sp. NPDC004561. The sequence goes on along the minus strand of NZ_JBSGDB010000733.1, from coordinate 2,474 downwards.
TGCGGGATGGTGGCTTCGAGGCCGAGGCGACAGCTGCCCCGTAGGCGAGACGGCGCACCCGTTTTCCGCTGTGTGCGTGACCTGCGGATGCCGGGGTAGACGCGCGGTCGTCGGCCCGCGGCAGGCCGGCAGCGTGCAGGAATAGGGGAGGGAAGCATCATGGCGACAGTGACTGCGGCGAAGACGGACACGAAGGTAAGTGGTCTGCCGGAGGTCGCCGACCCGTCCCAGGTGGCAACGAAGGACGCCCGGCAGCTGTCCCGCCTGTTCTTCGATCAGCTGGCGGTGCTGGAGGAGGGCACGCCGGAGTACAGCTACGCGCGCAACACGCTGATCGAGATGAACATGTCCCTGGTGCGCTTCGCGGCGGGGCGGTTCCGCAGCCGTGGGCCGGAGGAGATGGAGGACATCGTCCAGGTCGGGATGATCGGCCTGATCAAGGCGATCGACCGGTTCGAGCTCACGCGGGAGGTGGAGTTCGCCTCCTTCGCCATCCCCTACATCGTCGGCGAGATCAAGCGGTTCTTCCGTGACACCACCTGGGCCGTGCACGTGCCGCGCCGGCTTCAGGAGGCCCGCGTCCAGCTCGCCCGCGCTACCGAAGAGCTCCGCAGCCGCCTGGACCGCGACCCGACGGTGAAGGAGCTGTCGGAGCTGATGAGCCTGTCCGAGGACGAAGTCCGTGAGGCCCGCCTGGCCTCCAACGGCTACACCTCCTCCTCCCTGGACGCTGCGATCAGCAGCAGCGAGGACGGCGAGACGGCCCTGGCGGACGTCATCGGCACCGACGACCGGGCCCTCGAACTCGTGGAGGACTTCCACGCCCTCGCTCCGATGATCGCCGCACTCGACGAACGCGACCGGCAGATCATCCACATGCGCTTCGTGGAAGAACTCACCCAGGCCCAGATCGGCGAACGCCTCGCCATTTCCCAGATGCACGTCTCCCGGCTCCTCTCCCGCTGCCTGGCCCGGCTGCGCGAAGGCATGCTCACCACCCGCTGACAGCAGCACACGCCCGGCCTCAGCCGCCCGACCACGCCACCACCCAGCGGCCGGCTACTTCCGCGCGTGCCATCGGTGGGACAGATCGCCACTGAAGGTGCACAGTGAAGGGAGTACTACTGGCAGCGGGAGGCGGCCGTGATCGTCCTCGGCATCATCTTGCTCGTCGTCGGTTTCGTCACCGGCATATCCATTCTGTGGACCATCGGCATCGTTCTTGCCGTGATCGGCGCCGTGCTGTGGATCCTGGGCTCCATGGGCCACGCCGTCGCCGGCCGCCGCCACTACTGGTAAGGGCTAGACTGCGCGCAGTGCCCACTACCAGCTGCTGTCAGCGGCGCTCGCGTGGCCAGCGGCCGCATCTTCACCAGCAGCACTGCCACTGGATGTCAGTGGCTCTGCCATCCGTTGATCTTGCGTGGGTATCCCCGGCTTCAGCCGGGGAGGGAAACGCATCCTCGAACCGGAGGCGCGCAGCGCCGGACGCTGGTCGTTCACGCCGGGGGCGGAAGGAGGCACGAGATGTCCGATGCGATACGGGACACCACGGCCCGGCGCGTACGACATTTCGTCGACGCCGGATATCCCGACGCCGGGCCCGTCGAGGCGGCGGTGGAGGGAGCCGTCTACCGTCTCGGGGACGGAACGGTCGCCAAGGTGTGGGAGCGCCGACAGGGATCCGAACTGCGGCGGATGCAGCGTTTCTACGCCCATGCCGCGGCGCACCTGCCGTTCGGCTCCCCGGAGATCCTCGCCGTCGAGGACATCGACGGTGTCCCGATGACCGTGGAGCGGGAGCTGACCGGCGAGCCCTTGGCGGCCAGGATCCGCACCGACGACCCGGACGAGGTGCTGCCCGAAGCGGTCGACTGCCTGGTCGGCGTGCTGCGCGCCCTCGCGGACGCCCATGATGTCGACGAGGTCAAGCACCTTCCTGTGCTGGACGAGGAACGCCCGCTGTGGGAAGGCCACACCACTTTCGGATCCGCCTTGGCGGACCTGGTGGACCGGCGGGTCAGCCGGTGCGCGGACCGGCTCTCCACGCATGTCCGCGACTTCGACGACACGCGCGCCCGGCTGCTTCGGAAGCTGCGCTCGCTGCCCCGTACCGACGAGGCGGTCGTCCACGGTGACGTCTTCCCAGAGACCGTGCTGGTGGACGAGGACCTGCGGCCGCTCGCCCTCGTGGACTACGGCTTCCTGTCCACGGGCGGGGACCCCCGGTTCGACGCCGCCGTGGCCGCGGCCATCTTCCCGGCGGGCACCGAGCATGCCCCGGAGATCACCCGGCAGCTCACCACGCGGTTCGCCGACGAGTTCGGCTACGCGGTCGACGACCTCCTGCTGTACCGGGCCGCCTATGCGATGGCCACGAGCGACGCCTTCGCGCCGGGCGGCGGTGACGAGCACTTCGCCTGGTGCGTCACCGTGCTCGAGGACCCGGCCGTCGCCGAGTCCCTGCACCGGTG
>NZ_JBSGDB010000732.1:0-2976 GCF_053602155.1 Streptomyces sp. NPDC004561 | reverse complement strand
GGAGGCCGATGACGATGAACGCGCCGATGGCCACGACCTTGATGCCGGCGAACCAGAACTCGAACTCGCCGTAGGAGCCCACCGAGACCAGGTTCACGACGGCGCCACAGCCGAAGAGCCCGGCGAGGGCCAGCAGCACGGCGGGCCACAGCGCGGTCGCGCCGAGCAGGTAGGGCAGCACGGGCAGCAGGGCGCCGAGGGCGAAGGACCCGAAGGAGGAGACGGCGGCGACCAGCGGCGAGGGCAGATCGCCGGGGTCGATGCCCAGCTCCTCGCGGGCGTGGATCTCCAGGGCCTGCTCGGGGTCCTTGGACAGCTGCCGGGCGACCTCGCGGGCCAGCTCGGGCTCCACACCCCGGGCGACGTAGAGTGCGGCGAGCTCGTCCTCCTCGTCCTGGGGGTGCTTGCGCAGCTCGCGACGCTCGACGTCGAGTTCGGCCTCGACGAGTTCGCGCTGGGAGGCGACGGAGGTGTACTCGCCGGCCGCCATGGAGAAGGCGCCGGCGGCAAGGCCCGCGAGGCCGGTGATGACGATGGTCTGGTGGCTCACGGAGCCGCCGGCCACGCCGGTCATCAGGGCTAGGTTGGAGACCAGGCCGTCCATCGCACCGAAGACGGCGGGGCGCAGCCAGCCGCCGTTCACGTCGCGGTGCGTGTGGTTGTCGCGGTGCGCCTCGTGCAGCGCGGCCTCGATTTCGATGATGGCCATGAGGCCCCCCGGGATAGCTTAGCCAAAGCTAACTTTGGACGAGTTCTACTTTTGGATAACCCTGAACCTACGCCGATAATTTCCGCGCCGCCAGCAAGGGAAGGCTCGGCTAACCTGCAGCTTTACCTTCCCCTTGCTCATTCGTGAATCTGGCCGCTCACATGTCGAGCGGGTGACGCTGCACCCGGGACAGCTCGGTCGCGCCCCGGCCGTGGGACACATCCGCAAAGGGTCCCGGCGGTGCTCGGGGGCCCGCCGAAGGAGGCCGCCCATGGCATCGATCGCCTGCACTCCCCCGCTTCCGGCACCCGGGGACGCCATCGGGCTCCGCGAGCGAGCCCGCGGCGCGCTGCTCGGCCTGGCCGTCGGGGACGCGCTCGGCGCGCCCGCGGAAAACCTCAGGCCCTCCGAGATCCGGGCCCGCTGGGGCCGCATCACGGGGTACGTGAGCGAGCGTCCGCAGGGCACGGACGACACCGAGTACGCGCTGTTCTCGGGCCTGCTGCTGGCCCGGCACGGCTCGGCCCTCACCCCGGCGCACGTGGAGGCGGCCTGGCACGAGTGGATCGCCGACCGGGCGGACAGCCCCTTCCGGGGTGCGGGCTTCAGCGAGCGCGGCACCCTGGAGAACCTGCGCCGGGGCCTGGCCGCCCCCATCTCGGCCCAGCACCGGCACGCCTGGAGCGACGGGCTGGCGATGCGTGCGGCGCCGTTCGGCGTCTTCGCCGCCGGGCGCCCGGGGGAGGCGGCCCGGCTGGTGGCGATCGACGGCTCCGTCAGCCACGAGGGCGAGGGCATCTACGGCGGCCAGGCGGTCGCGGCCGGGGTGGCCGCGGCGATGGCGGGAGCGCCCGCCCCGGTCGTGATCGCCTCCGCGCTCGCGGTGATCCCGGAGGACTCGTGGACGGCCCGCTCCCTGCGCCGCGCGGTGTCCGTGGCCCATCGCGGGGAACGCGCGGTCCGCTCCGCGGTGGTCATCGGCGGCTACCCCTGGACCGACCTGGCCCCTGAGGCGGTGGCCCTCGCGTTCGGCGCGTACGCGGCGGCCGACGGCGACTTCCGGGAGGCGGTCCTGACGGCCGTCAACATGGGCCGCGACGCCGACACGACGGCGGCGGTGGCCGGCGCGCTGGCCGGGGCGACCCGGGGCCTCGCCGACGTCCCGACCGCCTGGGCCGCGGCCATCGGCCCCGCCCGGGGACGCTGCCTGCCCGCCATGGCCGGCCACCACGTGCTGGACCTGGCCGAGCTCCTGGTCCCCGAGGAGGGCGGCAAGTGGGGGGCGGACGTGGTGCTGCCCGGCTTCCTGCCGGACGGCGTGCGCCGCGCGGCAGCGGGAGCGGCCCGGCCCCCGGCACCGTCGCTCGAACTCACGCTCGCGCGCCCGAAGCGAGCCCCGTCGCCGAACGAGACGTCGGCAGTACCGGGGGCCGGGCCGGGGCCGGAGACCGGCGGAGAGCCGGCGCCTCAGTCGCCCCCAGCCCCTGCCCCGGCCCACGCCTCCGCCTCCGCCGCCCAGCCGGCCGAGTCGGGTGGTGGGTGGGTGAGGGGGCGGAACCCCCTCATCGGGGCAGGCGGCGAGGCCACGGCGTGCGACCCCCTCATCGGGGCGGACAGCGAGGGACGCTCATGACCGCGCGCCGCATCGAGGGCCTGCTGCTGGGCCTCGCCGCGGGCGACGCCGCCGGCTGGCCCGCCGCCCGGCACCGCGCCGCCCGTATGCCCGAGTGGACCCGCCGCCTCACCCGCGAACTGGACACCTTCGCGGAACAGAACGCCACCACCACACTCCCCGTGCCGATCGCCCTCAACCAGCCCCCCGGCCCCCTCCGGCTCGGCCCCTCCGACGACGCCGAGTGGGCGGCCTTCGCCGCGGAGGCGGTCCTGCGGGCCGGCGCCGACGACGTCCTCGGCGACCTCAGCCGGGAGCGCCGTATGCGCGCCGCCATCGACCTGACCTGGACCGCCGTGGCCTCCGAGGTCGCCGCCGCGGCCGAACGCGCACCCGAGATCGAGTCGGCCGTGCTCCCCCTGCGCGCCCGTATCTCGGTCCGTGCCGGCCTCGGCAACCTCGCCACCGGCCTGCGCCCGCCCGCCACCGGCCACGACAACCCGCACTACTTCGACGACGCGGCCTGCGTCCGTGCCTGCGTCCTCGCCGTCGCCCACCCCGGCGACCCCGAACGGGCTCGGCTTCGTCAAGTCACCGCGCGCCCGCAACAAGATCCGGGCCTGGTTCTCCAAGGAGCGCCGCGACGAGGCGATCG
>NZ_JBSGDB010000731.1:0-2979 GCF_053602155.1 Streptomyces sp. NPDC004561 | reverse complement strand
GGCAGGTCCCGCTGGGCGTGGTCGTCCCCCGCACGGTGGAGGCCGGCGACCGGTCCGGCCGCCCGCGCCCGCTCGCTCCGCTCCCGGCGCCGCCAGTCGGCGAGGACGTCCTCCCGCAGCGGGAACGACTGGAGCTGGACACCGCCCCACACCTCCTCGCCGGTCACCTGCCCCTCCACGGTCGCGCCGAGACCGAGCGGCACCGCGACGAACTGGCGGACCGTGCCCTTGCCGGAGTTGATGCCGTCCAGCCAACGCTGGCGGGGCGGCACCACGTAGTTCTGCGGGCTCCGGGAGAGCCGGCCGCTCCACGGCCTGCCGGACACCGCGCACACCTTGCCCACCCCGACCTGGAGGGCCGCCGGTTCCGTCGTACCCCCGAAACTCAGCCACATCGCCTCGCGGAGGTACACCGGCAGCATCACGCCCCCGCGCGCCCGCCACTCCTCGGGGACGGTGTCCGCATGGTCCGCGACCCGCCGGACCGGGAACTCGCCCAGCCCCGGCGGCAGCGGATGCGTGCCCGTCTCGGGCAGCCGCAGCGTGCGGACGAAGCGCACCGCCACCCCGCCCGGCAGCCGCAGCGTGTTCCCGTCGATCCGTACTCCCGCGCCGCTCATCGCCCGCCCCCTGGTGTCCCGTCCCGGCCCCTGTCTCACGGAGAACGCTCGCCGAACCCCGTCCGGTTCCGCCACAGCTCGTCCTGGACGCCGAGCCGCTCGCGCAGCCGGGACATCCGGGGCAGCTTCGCCCGCTGCTCGCGCGACACCCGGTCCAGCTCCTCCAGCAGGCGGCGGGTGCGGTGCTCGGTGTTCAGCTCGTCGATGATCCGGGTCGTCTCGGTCAGCACGGCCCCGTACAACTGCCAGTGCACCCAGTCCCTGCGGATCTCCTCCTTGAGGAGTTCGGCCAGCCGGTCACGGGTCCCGGCCGCCGTGTGCAGCTCCGCCGTCAGCCGCGCCTCGGCCGACTCGGCGTTCTCGCTCAGATGGGTGGTCACCAGGACGGCGAAGCTGACCACCGCGTCGGCGATCTCCGACAGCAGCTGCTCCACGGTCGCCCCGACCTGCGGCGGGAACAGATCCTCGGGGCCGCGGGCCTTCGCCAGGTCCGTGAAGGTGCGGGCCAGCACCCGCAGCACCACCGTGCAGATCTCCAGCGTGTCCAGACCGGTGCGCATCACCACCCGGTGCAGCAGCCCCTCCCTGACGCGGGGATTGAGCCGCAGACTGTCCTCGGCCTGCCGCAGCGCCGCGTCCACCCGGGCGATGTGCTGGTCCAGCCGGCGTGCCTCGTGCAGCCGCTCGGCCGCGCGCTCCCAGGGGATCCGGCCGGCGGCCTCCTCACCCATCCGCAGCATCAGTTGCCGCACCCGGCGGGCCTGGTCCTCGATCGAGCGGCCGGCCTCGTCCACCCACACCGGGGGCGGCAGCAGCAGATTGCAGGCGGTGCCGACGACCGCGCCGATCAGCGTCTCCACGATCCGCGCCCAGGCGGTGAACCCCACGGTGGTCACGCCGAGCACCAGCATGGCGCTGATCGCCACCTCGGCCACGTACTCGTCGACCCGCACCAGGTGCCCGACGGCCAGCGAGGCCACGATCAGCAGCGCCAGACTCCACCAGGTCAGCCCCACCAGCACACTGAAGGCGATGGCCACCACCACACCGGCCACCACCGAGTTCACCCGGCGGATGCCGTTGGTGAGCGTGGCGTAGAAGGTCACCTGGACGACCAGCAGAGCGGTCAGGGGCGCGGTCAGCGGGGCCGGCTCGGGGCTGAGCCGCAGCGCGACGACGTAGGCGATCGTCGCCGCCGTGGCCGACCGCAGGGTCTGGACGACCACCGGCTCCCGATAGCGCTTCACCAGGTGCAGCAGTCCCGAGGTCCACTCGCGTACGTCGTGCATCCCTTGGCCTGTTCCCCATCCTCGGGTGCGTCGAACGTGACCGTTCGGGGGCCGTGCCGGACCGCGGCGGACCCGGGGCAGTCCTTGATCGACCGGGGATGTCCGCAGGTCGGCTACCGAGGGCGGTCGGCCGGTGACGGGAATGGGCCGCCGCGCGGAGGCGACGGAGGGGGTCTCACCACATCGAGGCGGCCCGGTCGCGCGACCGGCGGCCGGCGGATCTCAGGCGGAGAGCTTGTCGATGAAGGAGGCCAGGTTGCCCCGCGTCCGGGCGATCTGCTCCTCCAGCGTCAGGCTCTCCTCGAACCGGATGCCCGACTCCGGCACCTTCCTGCCGCGCACGTAGAAGGAACACGCCAGGTCCGTGCACATGTACACGCCGACCGAGTTGCCCTCGCGGCCCGCCGCGCCCGCCTTTCGCGCGGTCATCAGCGAGACCCCGCCGCCGGGATGCGTGGTCAGGCACACCGAGCACATGCTGCGGTGCAGGAACCCGCGCTGCGAGGTGGGGAAGCGCATGGCGACGCCCACCAGCCGGCCCTCCCGTTCGGTGACCAGATAGCTGCGGTCGGGCGCCCCGGGATCCCGCCAGCCGAGGAAGTCCAGGTCGTCCCACGGGCGTTCACCGAGGTCCCGCGGCACCGCCAGACGCTTGGCCTCCCCCTTGGAGCAGTTGACGAACGAGTTGCGGATGTCCTGTTCGGTGAGTGATCTCATGGGGGAGTCCTTCGTCGCGCGCCGTTCTGAACCTAGGGGGTCTAGGTTCACTGGCAGCCTAGGTTTCCCAGGGAGGGCGGGCCAATGGATTTCCCGGACGGGCTGCACTTCCACCCCGACCGGGTGTCGGGCGGATCACCGAGCCTCGAGGCTGACGGCTCCCGTCCCGGCCCCCTCGCCGAGGCGGACGTGGAGGCGCTCGTGCTGGACGCGAGCCACCGGGGCACCGCCGTGGAGGCGGCGGCCCGGTAGCTGCCGTTCCCGCTGGAGTGGCACCCCGGCTACCGGCTCACCGTCACCCGGCCGCGCCGCCACGCCGGCTACCGGGGCCCGGAGTACGCCGGCCTCGGCGC
>NZ_JBSGDB010000730.1:0-2990 GCF_053602155.1 Streptomyces sp. NPDC004561 | reverse complement strand
GTGGCCCCCCGCGGGGGGGGGCGCCCGGGGGTTTTACCCGGCCGGCGGCCACAGCCCTGCGGGCCCGCAGCACTGGCGTGGGGGGGGCCCTCCAGTGACGTCGTAGCGGGCTTTACGCCTCGTCCCGGCGCAGGGACGGCTTGAGCTCCTTCAGACGGCCCAGCAGGCCGTTCACGAACGAGGGCGACTCGTCCGTGGAGAACTCCTTCGCCAGCTGCACCATCTCGTCCAGGACGACGGCGTCCGGGGTCTCGTCGACCCAGATCAGCTCGTACGCGCCCAGCCGCAGGATGTTGCGGTCGACGACCGGCATCCGGTCGAGCGTCCAGTCGACCGCGTACTGGGCGATCAGCTCGTCGATACGCCTCGCGTGTTCCGCGTAGCCCTCGACCAGCTGCATCGTGTACTCGCTGACCGGCGGCTGCCGGGTGTCGTTCCGGGACAGCCGGATCCAGTCGGCGAGGACCGTCAGGACGTCGGCGCCGCGCTGGTCGCCCTCGAAGAGGATCTGGAAGGCGCGCTTGCGGGCCGTGTTGCGGGCAGCCACGGTTAGCTGTTCACCCGGCCGAGGTAGTCGCTCGTGCGGGTGTCGACCTTGATCTTCTCACCGGTGGTGATGAAGAGCGGGACCTGGATCTGGTGGCCGGTCTCCAGGGTGGCGGGCTTGGTGCCGCCGGTGGAGCGGTCGCCCTGGACGCCCGGCTCGGTCTCGGCGATGACCAGCTCGACGGCCGCCGGCAGCTCGACGAAGAGCACCTCGCCCTCGTGCTGGGCGACGGTGGCCGTGAAGCCCTCGATCAGGAAGTTCGCGGCGTCGCCGACGGCCTTCCGGTCGATGTGCAGCTGGTCGTAGGTCTCCATGTCCATGAAGACGAAGTACTCGCCGTCCATGTACGAGAACTGCATGTCGCGCTTGTCGACAGTGGCGGTCTCGACCTTGACGCCGGCGTTGAAGGTCTTGTCGACCACCTTGCCGGACAGCACGTTCTTCAGCTTGGTGCGCACGAAGGCCGGGCCCTTGCCGGGCTTGACGTGCTGGAACTCGACGACGGACCAGAGCTGGCCGCCTTCGAGCTTGAGCACCAGGCCGTTCTTGAGGTCGTTCGTGGAAGCCACGGTTGCGGAATCTCCTGGACTGACGTACGACCCCGGGTCACGCGCTACAGCGCGAGCAGCTCCTTGGTCGTGATGGTGAGTAGCTCGGGTCCGCCGTCCGCCTCGGGGCGCACGACGAGCGTGTCATCGATCCGGACACCGCCCCGGCCCGGGAGGTGGACCCCCGGTTCGACGGTGACCGGCACGCAAGCGTCCAGTTTACCCATGGCCGCGGGGGCCAACTGCGGGTCCTCGTCGATTTCGAGTCCCACACCGTGTCCGGTCAGCGGTTGCAGGGCCTCGGCGAAGCCCGCCGAGTCCAGCACCTGGCGTGCGGCGCGGTCCACGTCGCAGTAGGCGGCCCCCGGGGCCAGCGCCTCCCGTCCGGCGCGCTGGGCGGAGAAGACCAGGTCGTACAGCTGGATCTGCCAGTCCGCGGGGGAGGTGCCGATGACGAAGGTGCGGCCGATCTCGCAGCGGTAGCCGCGGTAGGTGGCGCCCAGACAGACGGAGAGGAAGTCGCCCTCCTCCACGCGGCGGTCGGTGGGCCGGTGGCCCCGGCGGCCGGAGTGCGGCCCGGTGGCCACGGAGGTGGGGAAGGCCGGGCCGTCGGCGCCGTGGTCGACCAGGCGCCGCTCCAGCTCCAGCGCGAGGTGCCGTTCGGTGCGGCCCACCAGGATGGACTCCAGCAGCTCGCCTAGGGCCTGGTCGGCGATCTCGGCGCCGATGCGCAGGCAGGAGATCTCCTCCTCGTCCTTGACCACCCTGAGCTGCTCGACGGCTCCGCCGACGTCGGTGAGGCGGAGCCCCGGGGCGACGGCGGCGACGGCCCGGTGCCGGCTGACCGTGAGGTGGTGTTCCTCCACGGCCAGGGAGTCCGCGCCCTGGCCCACCGCGAGGCCGGCGGCGGCCGCGGCCGGGTCGCCCGCGGGCGCGGGCAGCACCTGCACCCGCAGGTGCTCGTCCGGCCGGCCCTCGTGGGGGCGGTCGTCGGGCGGGGCGGCGCACACCAGGAGGTCCTCGCCTCTGCCGAGGAGCAGGACGGAGTCCTGCGGGGCCGCGGCGGCGAGGTAGCGCACGTTGGCGGGGCGGGTGACGAGCGCTGCCGCGGTACCGGCCGCGTTGAAGTGGTCCCTCAGCCGGGATCGGCGGTTCGCGTACACCTCTGACATGAGATGAGCGTAGGAGTTTTGTGCCGATTGTGCCGATTGAGAGGGGCCGAGTGGGGTTTGGGAGGGCCGGGTCGCAGCCTTCCGCTCACCAGTTCGGCGGGCTTGCTATCGCCCTTGCCAGGACCTCGTCCAGTACGCGGGCCGTCCCGGGGACATCGAGCTGGGAGTTGTCGACGATGGGCAGGCCCGAGCCGTACCAGCCGGCCATGCGGCCGTGGATGCGGGCCACCTCCTCGTCGGTGAGGCGGCGGTTGCCGGTGCGTTCCGCGTTGCGCTCCAGGACGATGTCGAGGCCGGGCAGGAGGACGACCGGCAGCAGGCCTGGGCCGACGTGGCGCTTCCAGCCGCCGAGGCCGACGACCGGGCGGTCCGGGAAGACGGCGTCGTCCAGGATGCAGGAGATGCCGTTGGCCAGGAAGTTCCGGGCGGCGAAGCCGCAGGTGCGGCGGGCCAGGCGGTACTGGGCCTCGGAGTTGTCGTTCCAGCCGGACTGGGGGTCGGCGAAGCCGGAGCGGACCCACTCGCGCACGTCGTCCAGGCTGATGTGGGCCGTGGGCACGCGGCGGTGGTCGGCCCAGTACTTGGCGACGCTGGTCTTGCCCGCGCCCGCGGGGCCGATCAGCAGGACGGCCAGGGTGGTGGTCGTCGGATCGGGGACGGCGGCCGGGGCCTGGGACGCCATGGGCACGCCGACGGGTCCGCCGGGGGGCAGGGGCACATGAC
>NZ_JBSGDB010000729.1:0-2992 GCF_053602155.1 Streptomyces sp. NPDC004561 | reverse complement strand
ACCACCCTGGCCGCGGTTCCGGCGAGCGGTACGCCCGGTGCGCCCGGCGTACGCGCCGTGCCCGGCGGCGCCGAGCTGCGCGGCACCGCGGTGGCCGCCGCCCGCGCCCGCGCGGCCGGACTGCGCCTCGGCAGGTGCTCCGCCGCCGACGTGCCGGACGCCCCGGCCGGCCTGGAGTGCGGCACCGTCACCGTCCCGCTGGACTACGCGCACCCCGAGGGCAAGCAGATCAGACTGACCGTCAGCCGCACCCGGGCCACGCAGAAGGACCCGCACAACAGCAAGCGGAAGGTCCCCCGGCAGGGCGCCCTGGTCTACAACCCGGGCGGCCCCGGCGCCTCCGGCATGTACTTCCCGCTGATCGGCGCGGTCCCGGAGTGGCAGCGGATCGCGTCCGCCTACGACCTGGTCGGCTACGCCCCCCGCGGGGTCGGCCGCTCGGCGCCGCTGTCCTGCGAGGACCCGAAACGGTTCGGCAGGACGCCCACCCAGTCGCCGCCTCACCCCTCGGAGGCGTACAAGCGCGGGCGCATCGCGCGGGCGAAGGCCTACGCCCAAGGCTGCGCCCAGCGCTCCGGCAGCGGGCTGCGCTTCTACAACTCCCTCAACAACGCCCGTGACCTGGACGTCCTGCGGGCGGCGCTGGGCGAGGACCGGCTGACGTTCATGGGCGCCTCGTACGGCACCTACTTCGGCGCGCTGTACGCGGCGATGTTCCCCTCCCATGTGCGCCGGATGGTGCTGGACTCGGCGGTGAACCCGGACCCGGCGCAGATCTGGTACCGCAGCAACCTCGACCAGTCGGCCGCGTTCGAGCAGCGGTGGGCGGACTTCCGCGACTGGATCGCCCGGCACGACGACGTGTACCGGCTGGGAAACACCCCGGAGAAGGTGCAGCGCGGCTACGACACCGCCCGGGACCGGCTGGCCGCGAAGGCGGCGGACGGCAGGGTCGGGCCGGGCCAGCTGCAGAACGCGTTCCTGATGGCCGGCTACTACGACGACTTCTGGCCGAGCCGGGCCGCCGCCCTCTCGGCCTATCTGCACGGCGACCCGAAGCCGCTGGTCCGGCTGGCGGCGCCGAGCGCCGGGACGGCCACCGAGGCGGAGAACACCAGCGCGGTGTACACGGCCGTGGAGTGCAACGACGCGCCCTGGCCCACGGACTGGAAGGTCTGGGACCGGGACAACACCCGGCTGGCCCGGGTGGCACCCTTCGAGACCTGGGACAACGCGTGGATGAACCTGCCGTGCGCCTACTGGCCGGCGCCCCGGCAGCAGCCGCTGGACGTGCGGACCGGGCCGGGTGAGCTGCCGCCGGTGCTGATCCTGGCGGCCGAGCGGGACGCGGCGGCGCCGTACACGGGCGCGCTGGAGATGAACCGGCGGTTGGCCGGCTCGGCGCTGGTGACCGAGCGGGACGCGGGCAACCACGGCATCGGCGGCGGCCCCAACAGGTGCGTCGACGGGTACCTCGACGGCTATCTGCTGGAGGGCCGCGTCCCGGCACGGCACGCCTCCTGCGCGCCGCACCAGGAGCCGAGGCCCGACGCCCCGGCCGGCCGCGCCCCGGGGCAGTCCTCGCGGGACGCAATCAAGGGCAAGGCCGACCGGCGCTGACGATCAGGCGAGACCCGCGACCAGGTCCGCGATGTCCTTGCGGCGGCCCGTGAAGAACGGCACCTCCTCGCGGACGTGCCTGCGGGCCTCGGAGCCGCGCAGGTGGCGCATGAGGTCGACGATGCGGTGCAGCTCGTCGGCCTCGAAGGCGAGGACCCACTCGTAGTCGCCGAGGGAGAACGAGGCGACCGTGTTGGCGCGCACGTCGGGGTAGCCACGGGCCATCTTGCCGTGGTCGGCGAGCATGCGGCGGCGGTCCTCGTCGGCCAGCAGGTACCAGTCGTAGGAGCGCACGAAGGGGTAGACGCTCACGTAGTTGCGGGGCGTCTCGTCGGCGAGGAACGCCGGGATGTGCGAGCGGTTGAACTCGGCGGGGCGGTGCAGCGCCATGTTCGACCACACGGGCTCCAGCGCGCGGCCCAGCTTCGTGCGGCGGAAGAGGTTGTACGCCTCCTGCAGCTGGTCGCTGTTCTCCGCGTGCCACCAGATCATGAGGTCGGCGTCGGCGCGCAGACCCGACAGGTCGTACGTGCCGCGGATGGTCACGTCCTTGGCGGTGAGCTGGTCGAACAGCTCCTGGACCTCGTCGGCGTAACCGGCGCGGTCCTCGGGCAGCACGTCCTTCAGCTTGAAGACCGACCACAGGGTGTAGCGGATGACCTCGTTGAGGTCCTTGGCCAGCTTGCCCTTGTTCGGGATCCTGCCGGTCTCGGGGGTGGAGGCGTCGTCACTCATGTTCCTATTCTCCCGCTCCGCCGTGCAGACTCTGCACCGGGTTGGCCGTCAGATGCGCCACTGCGTCCAGGTCGCCGCCGAGCTGGTCCACGGCCGCGTAGGCGCTCGCGATGCAGGCCGGGATGCCCACGCCGTCGTACTGCGCGCCGCACATCGCGAGGCCCGGCAGCTTGGCGACGTGCTCGCGGATGCGGGCCACGCGCGCGTGGTGCCCGACCGGGTACTGCGGCAGGCCGTCGGTCCAGCGGGTGACCCGGGTGCGCAGCGGCACGGCGTCCAGGCCGATGGCCTCCCGCAGGTCGTGCCGGGAGACCTCGACCAGGTCGGCGTCCTCCAGCCGGAGCACCTCCGTCTCGCCGTACCGCCCGACGGAGGTGCGCAGGACGACCACGCCGGGGTCCTCCTCGGCGATCCAGCCCCACTTCTGGGAGGCGAAGGTCGAGGCCTTGATGGTGCGCCCGTCGACGGGCGGCACGAGGAAGCCGCTGCCCTCGGGCAGGTTCAGGTCGGCGCGCCGGTAGGCGAGGGTGATCAGGGCCATCGAGGCGTACTCGACGGCGGCCAGCTGGACGAGATGGTCACCAGGACGTACAAGCTCGACGACATCCAGCAGGGCTACCGAGACCTGCACGACGGC
>NZ_JBSGDB010000728.1:0-3014 GCF_053602155.1 Streptomyces sp. NPDC004561 | reverse complement strand
TGTGGGCGAGTTCGTCGCCGATGGTCGTCGGGGTCACCCCGCGGGCCTGGCGGAGGAAGAGGGGCTTGCCCAGCTGGCGTTCCAGGGTGCGCATCGCCCGGGCCGCCCGCCGCGGCAATCCGCTGCTGGACGTGGAGACCGGCGCGGCGGTGCACGAGCTGCTCGTCGCTCTGCGCCGCGCCCGCGCCGACCTCGCGCCCGACGGCGACCAGGTCCTCGAGGCCCTCGCCCGGGACGCCTGCACCCCGATGAGCGTCGCCGACCACGCCGCCCGGCACGGCATGACCGCCGCCGAGCTGCGCGGCGCGGTCCGCCGGGCGGCCGGATGCAGCCCCAAGGACTACCTCCTCGGCATCCGGCTCGGCCGTGCCAAGGAGCTGCTCGCCGCCACCGAACTGCCCGTCGCGGCCGTCGCCCGCCGCGTCGGCTACGACGATCCGGCCTACTTCTCCCGGCTGTTCACCCGCCGTGTCGGCATGGCCCCCGTCCGCTTCCGCGCCCAGCAGGGGCGCAATGTCCCCGGTGGCTGGAGCGACCGCGTCCCGGACCCCGACGACCCCCCGATGATCGAATCTCGCCACACCCGGTAGGGGCGGGCCGGGTGAGCACATAGGGTGGGCCCCCATGACCACCAGCAACACCGGCACCGGTGACGCGGACCCCGGGGTCCGCCAGGAACTGGAACGGCTGCGCGACAGCATCGACAACATCGACGCGGCCGTCGTCCACCTGCTCGCCGAGCGTTTCAAGGCCACGCAGCAGGTCGGCCGGCTCAAGGCGGTGCACCAGCTCCCGCCCGCCGACCCGGCCCGCGAGGCCCGCCAGATCGAGCGGCTGCGGCGCCTGGCCGAGAACGCCAAGCTCGATCCGGCGTTCGCCGAGAAGTTCCTGAACTTCATCATCGCCGAGGTGATCCGGCACCACGAGCGCATCGCCGAGGACACCAACGGGCGCTGACCTGGAGGAGGCGCCGGGCCCGTCGCCGGGAACAGGGGCGCGGAGCGGACATAAGCCGTGTACCGATCCGCCCCTGTGCGCTGTCGGTCCCATCAGGCAGCATGGCCTGCATGTCCGTACTCACGCGCGATGAAGCGCAGCTCCGAGCACAGCTCCTCGACGTCCAGCACTACACGGTCGAACTGGACCTCACCACCGGGGACGAGACCTTCGGCTCCCTCACCGTGATCCGGTTCACCGCGCGGTCCGACGGGGACACGTTCGTCGAGCTGAAGCCCGCCGAGCTGCGCGGCGTCACGCTCGACGGACAGCCCCTCGACCCGGAGTCGCTGCACGAGGACCGGCTGCCGCTGAAGAACCTCACCGCAGGCGAGCACGAACTGCGCGTCGACGCGGTCATGCGCTACTCCCGCACCGGCGAGGGCATGCACCGCTTCACCGACCCGAGCGACGGCGAGACGTACGTCTACACGCAGCTGTTCATGGACGACGTCCAGCGCGTCTTCGCCGCCTTCGACCAGCCCGACCTGAAGTCCGTCTTCGAGGTCTGCGTCAAGGCGCCCGAGGACTGGACGGTGCTCGCCAACGGCGTCACCGAGCACCGGGGCGACGGCGTCTGGCGGGCCGCGCCCACCCCGCTGATCTCCACCTACCTGGTCGCCGTCGCCGCCGGCCCCTGGCACTCGGTGCACACCGAGCACCGAGGGCTGCCCTTCGGCATCCACTGCCGCCGCTCCCTCGCGCCGCACCTCGACGCCGACGCCGAGGAGATCTTCGACGTCACGCGCGCGTGCTTCGACCGCTACCACGAGAAGTTCGAGGAGCCGTACCCCTTCGACTCCTACGACCAGGCCTTCGTCCCCGAGTTCAACGCGGGCGCCATGGAGAACCCGGGCCTGGTCACCTTCCGCGACGAGTTCGTCTACCGCTCCGCCGTCACCGACACCGAGCGGCAGAACCGTGCCATGGTCATCGCGCACGAGATGGCCCACATGTGGTTCGGCGACCTGGTCACCCTCAAGTGGTGGGACGACATCTGGCTGAACGAGTCCTTCGCCGAGTACATGGGCTACCAGACCACCGCCGAGGCCACCCGCTTCACCGACCCCTGGACCGAGTTCGGCGTCACCCGCAAGTCCTGGGGCTACGACGCCGACCAGCGGCCCACCACCCACCCGGTGGCCCCCGAGAACGTCGACGACACCGCCTCCGCGCTGCTCAACTTCGACGGCATCTCCTACGCCAAGGGCGCCTCCGCCCTGCGCCAGCTGGCCGCCTGGCTCGGCGAGAAGGACTTCCTCGCCGGCATCAACACCCACTTCGCCCGGCACAAGTTCGGCAACGCCACCCTCGCCGACTTCATCGACTCCCTCGCCTCGGCCACCGAGCGCGACGTGCACGCCTGGGCCGACAGCTGGCTGCGCACCACCGGCGTCGACACGCTCACGCCCGTGATCGCCGCCGACGAGGGCACCTGCACGCTGACCGTGGACCACGCGGGCAGCCGCCCGCACCGCCTCACCGCCGGCCTCTACGACCACGACGTCGCCGACGAGGGCCGGCTGGTGCTGCGCGAGCGCCGCGACCTCGACGTCCCGCAGGCCGAGCCGCAGCCCATCGGCAAGCGCCCCGCGCTGCTCCTCCTCAACGACGGCGACCTCACCTACGCCAAGGTCCGCTTCGACGCCGAGTCCTTCGAGGCGCTCAGCGCCGGCCTGTCCGGGCTGCCCGAGCCGCTCACCCGCGCGGTGGTCTGGAACGCCCTCAGGGACGCCGTCCGCGACGGCGAACTCCCGCCCGCCGCCTACCTGGAGACGGCCCGCGCGCACCTCCCGCGCGAGACCGACCTGGCCGTCGTGCAGGGCGTCCTCGCCTTCGCCTCCGGCCAGATCGCCGACCAGTACCTGCCGGCCGAGGACCGCCCGGCCGCCCTGGCCACGCTCACCTCGCTCTGCCGCGACCTGCTGCGGCGCACCGAGGACGGCGACCACCCCGGCCTGCGGCTGATCGCCGTGCGCCACCTGATCGGTGTGGCCGCCCACCCGGACACCATCGCC